>NZ_DATGTT010000096.1:0-8961 GCF_035301675.1 Lentibacillus sp.
ACGTATCTGTTGCCAATGTCACTTGTTTCTTACCAAGCTTTTGCTGACCTTTATTTGCATTTCCTTCGTTGTCTGAACTGTTTTCGTTATTG
The DNA here is from genome assembly GCF_035301675.1 of Lentibacillus sp. NCBI lineage: Bacteria > Bacillati > Bacillota > Bacilli > Caryophanales > Bacillaceae > Lentibacillus > Lentibacillus sp. Next base: position 93 of record NZ_DATGTT010000096.1, read on the forward strand.
CTGCATGCTGTCAATGCAGCCAACAACACGAAAATGATACTTATGAAGCTAAACTTTTTCCACATAATGTTTTCAATAGACCCTCCACTTGATTTGCTTTAATATTATTATCGTAATACAACCAATAATTTTATACAACCGAAGTAACTGAAAGTGGTTTTCACGTATTTGTGGTGTATATGCATATCAAAAAGCTATTTCTCTAACTCTCCTTCATGCCTATAAGGGTAGCCGCCATGCCAACTAATTCGTATGTAAAACTCAAATAAACCTCGCGCCAAACCTACTTAAAGAACATTTTTGCAAAACAAAGGCTGAATTAGTTTCTGATCTTTCTTGGGCTAATTCCTTCTCGAGCAGAAGTTTCTGCTCTCGGGCTGAACATTTCCTTCTCCGAGTGACTAAAAATGGATATCAAAATATTGTTTCAGAACAGATGGCTTTTCACTATCGCTGACGATCGTCTTTTGTTTTTCCCCAAAATGAGTGACGATCAATGAATTTCCCGAAAGCGTAATCCGGCCATCTAAAGTGGCCAACGATACGATTTCATTTTGCGTAAAATGAGATTGTGGGGAGGTCTGATTAAACTGGCAAGCCTCTTCAAAATCCGTTAACTTCCTGGGTGCTATGTCAAAGCGGAATAACGTAATCCATTCATACTCATTTTTCTTTCTTTGCAAGTCAAAAATGTTCTCTCTTACTTTAACTACGCGGTAAATTCCGCTTATGTCTTCCTGGGGTTCACCCGTTAAAGGAATTGGTTTTCTAGCAGAATCACCAAAACCGACATCGACCAAGTAGGATTGGTCTAACTCAACAATCTGAGCGGCATGGCTTCCTTCCTTTGCCCATGACCCATCTGGGCGATTAACGGTGCCCGATATAAAATAACTATTGAAACCAAGATTTTGTAATAACCAGTTAAACAGGCCATTTAGTTCATAACAAAAACCGCCACGTTGGTTCAACACAATCTTTGTATAATAAGTTTCTACGTCTAATGGGATTGGAACTTGGTGCATTACGTCCAAATTTTCAAAGGGAATGTGAAGCATATGGTGCAGCTGAAGCTGATGAAGTGTTTCTAAACTTGTCCCTTTCGTATCATCCAGGCCAATTCGTTGTAAATATTGATCAACCTCCATAATGGGACTCCTCCTTTACGAATAATCATTGACTCATCAAATTAACTTGAATTCGTGCAGAACCAACTATTTTCAGTCGATTATATCACAAAAGTTTAGCTGCTTTTATTCCGTGATATGACCTTTATACGAAATTGACGCCATTCCTTATCCAAGAATGGCGTCAGACTCAATATCGTGATTTCTTATCTTTTAAACTAACCCTCCCGTTAGTTCAGATACAATATTTCATAAACATGCTTTCCTGGAGAAATAAATAACTCAATAAACACTGGGACATGACCCGGCTTCCGGTTCATAGTAACAATGATTTTTATAACGACCAGTTAAAGGTTGACCGTACCATGTTGAAGGACATGGAGCATATGGATTGAAATACCATAGAGCATATTTCGCCGGATGTTGTCTCCAATAATTCAAATTCTTTCTTGCTAATCTTTTCTCAACAGATCTCGCTCCTTTATAAAACAGACTCCCTTTTTGAACAGCTTCAAAAGAATAATTTCCTCCTTGTACTTGAAATATGACATCTCGAATGGTTCTTACATCTGTAAAATCCAAGCAATCCGCTACAGCCCGATTAACAATTACAGATCCCACATACAACATTCCTTGCTTTCCTTCACCTACAGCTTCCGCTCTCATCATCCTTGCCATTAGAGCGACGTCTGAACTTGAATATTTTACCCTTGGCATTTTTTCCACCCCAAAAGTATTGTATGAAAAAAGCCAACTTTAATGTCATTAATTTATGTTTTGTTTTAAAGCATTTAGCTCTCCTGTAGATTAATTGGCCATTCTTCTTTTTTCTCGGCCATATCCCAGAACATGTATTCAAATAAACTGGTTTTGACTACTATCTCTTCCAGTACAGCCAAATCCCTCTCCGGTTTGTCCTTTGTGATTTCGTTCATAAAGTTTTTGCAATTCTCGGCTATCCCGGTAAGCTCATCAGAGGAGTACATTCTCACTAAATGACCATAAAATTCATGATCCAGTGCGCCCGACCACGATGCCAGTTATAGCACCATGCGCACGCAAACACAGAAGCCACAACTACTTCAATCTTATCACAAAACCTAATTACACTTATAACACTTAACTGAATATTTTCATAACCACTGCATTATACACGATGAAACAGTTTCGCTACAATGGAACTAAAGAATGTTTCAAAAAGTGAGTGATTCCATTGCCCAACATTTTGCTAATTGAAGATGATACAAGCTTGTTTCAGGAAATAAAAGAACGCCTTGCCAGTTGGGATTATGAAGTATACGGTGTGAGTAGCTTTAATGATATCATGCAGGATTTTACAAGTTTAAAACCAGATTTGGTTATTATTGATATTCAATTGCCGAAATACGATGGCTTCCATTGGTGCCGGATGATTCGGACGCACTCCAACGTCCCTATTATCTTTTTATCTTCCCGCGATCATCCTACCGATATGGTTATGTCAATGCAGCTTGGTGCAGATGATTATGTCCAGAAGCCATTCCACTTTGATGTATTGATTGCGAAAATACATGCGATCCTCAGACGTGTCTATGATTACAACACGGAGCAAATAGAACTACGCATGTGGAATAGCGCGACACTTGATTATGCCAAAAATACAGTAACCAATCAGAAAGGGACTATTGAATTAACGAAAAATGAAATGTACATCCTGAAAGTTTTAATCGAGCGTAAAAACGAGATTGTCAGCCGCGAGGAAATCATCCAGAGGCTTTGGGATGACGAACGTTTCATTAGTGACAATACCTTGACCGTCAATGTGAACCGGCTGCGAAAGCGGTTGGATGAACTCGCATTAGGCCGTTTTATCGAGACAAAAGTCGGGCAAGGCTATCAGGCAAAAGAGGCGGCCCAACCAAATGATTAAAAAGTACTTAATCGAGCGATGCAGCTGGCTAATCCTATTTATCGGGCTACAACTGCTTACGATTTTTATTGCCCTGATCGACCCGAGTATCACCGTCCGTCCCGTGTTATATATTGTTTTTTTATCGACTGTTATCCTGGTTGTATTTGTCATCGTCCGCTATCAAAAGGAAACAGCATTTTATAAACAACTAGGGGATAGTGATTACGACTTAACCGATATAAATAAGGGAACGAGCCCGTTCGAAAAAATTGTTGAAGAACGACTTGATGGGCAAACGAAACAGTACAAAAATGAGCTCACGCAGCACAATATAAAATTAGAACAGGAAAAAGATGAGCTTTTATCGTGGATCCATGAAGTGAAAACACCACTAACCGCAATGCAGCTTATGATTGAACGCGTAGAAGACAAAAAGGTTAAAGAGCAATTAAAGTACGAATGGCTGCGAATGTACCTACTTCTTGATCAGCAGCTGCATCAAAAGCGCATTCTTTTTATGGAAAACGACTTATATATCGAACAAACCAACCTGGAACCACTGATTTTTCAGGAAATAAAAGCATTACAATCCTGGTGTATTCGCAAGGGGATCGGTTTTGACGTTTCTTTAGAAATAGAGGAGGTTTTAACGGATGCCAAATGGCTTGCCTTCATTATTCGGCAGTTGTTAACCAACGCCATCAAATATACGGAAAGTGCCGATATTTCGATCACCAGCTACCGTGAGCAACAGCACACAACCCTTGCCATCAAGGACCACGGCAGAGGTATTGATGCCAAAGACTTGCCGCGCATTTTTGACCGCGGTTTCACCTCTACTACTGCCCATCAGGACACCGCTTCATCTGGTATGGGACTCTATTTGGTAAAAAATGCGCTAAAACCATTACACATCAAGATCAGTGTTCAATCCAATGTCGGAGAAGGGTCGACATTTACATTAACATTCCCCAACAAAAATGAATTTGTTGCGATTACTGGCATGTGACAAGATTGTCACATGCCAGTATCATTTGTTCGGTGAATCGCAGGAAAAATGGATGGCATACGTTTATGATGGAAATAGTTTAAAGGAGTGAGGACATGATGTTACAAGCAATGAAAATTCATAAAAGCTTTGGAAACAAATTTAATAAACAAGAGGTCTTAAAAGGGATTGATATTAACGTCGATAAAGGCGAATTCGTCAGTATTATGGGGGCATCTGGTTCTGGAAAGACAACACTGCTTAATGTGCTTTCTTCCATTGACCGGGTAAACCGGGGAACGATCATCATTCAAGGACAGGAATTAACATCGATGAAAGATAAACAGCTCGCAACATTCCGTAAACACCATTTAGGATTTATTTTTCAGGAGTATAATTTGCTTGATACGCTGACCGTCAAGGAAAATATTTTACTGCCACTGTCAGTTAATAACGTATCGAAAAAAGAGGCGAACCAAACGTTTAAGGAGGTAACAGACGAGCTCGGCATCTATGACATCCGGAATAAGTATCCGAATGAGCTTTCCGGTGGGCAAAAGCAGCGCACATCGGCAGCGCGTGCGTTCATCCACGAACCAAGCATTATTTTTGCAGATGAACCGACTGGGGCCCTTGACTCGAAATCAGCATCCGATTTATTAGATAAACTGAACAACTTAAATCACACACGGGACGCAACGATTGTTATGGTCACCCACGACCCGGTCGCTGCCAGCTATTCAGGACGGGTTCTCTTTATCAAAGACGGGCAAATGTATACCCAGCTCAATAAAGGCGACGAAACGCGGCAAACCTTCTTAAAAGACATCATGACAACACAAGGTGTCCTGGGCGGTGTTTATAATGAGCATTAACCGTCTGATTTGGCAAAGTCTAAAGAAGAATATCCGGAGCTACTACCTGTACGTATTCGCCTTGATCTTTAGTGTGGCACTATATTTTGCCTTTGTGACGCTGCAGTTTGATCCGGCATTGGACACCATGTCGGGTACCGCAAAAGGATCAGCGGGAATTTACGCCGGATCAGTATTACTTATCGCCATTGTTACCGTATTTCTGTTATATGCCAACAACCTGTTTATTAAACGTAGAAGTAAAGAGATCGGTTTATTTCAGTTGATTGGCATGACAAAAGGCAAGATTTTTCGCATTTTGAGTATCGAAAATAGTGTCCTTTATGCCGGATCGATAGTCATTGGCATTTTTCTCGGTTTTGCTGGTTCGAAACTGATCAAACTTATTTTCTTCCAAATAACGGGGATTGATCAGGTTGCGGCATTAAATTTTTCAGCTAAAGCCACGGGGCAGACGCTGCTTGTCTTTCTCATCATTTACCTGTTCATTATGGTCATGAACTATTTGTTTATAAACCGGCAGAGCGTTCTGTCCCTGTTTCAGATAAGGTCCAAATCAGAGAACGTGAAAAAAATGTCGATTATGCAGATACTGATCGGAATTATTGGTATTGGACTTATTATGACCGGATATTATTTATCCACGAAACTATTCAGTGGAGATATTGATAACCAGCTCTTTTTTGCGATGTTGAGTATTTTAGGTTCGGTTATCATTGGCACCTACTTGTTTTTTAAGGGATCGGTCGGCTTTATCTTGCAGCTAATTCGCAAATCGAAAGCCGGCTACTTATCGATTAACAATGTGCTATCCTTGTCGTCGATCATGTTCCGCATGAAGTCGAATGCTGTACTGTTAACGGTCATAACAACCGTTTCTGCTTTGGCAATCGGCTTATTATCGCTCACGTATATTTCCTATTATTCAACGGAAAAATCGGCCCAGCAGATAGCGCCTAATGACTTTTCCCTTACAGATGCAGATGATGCCGATAGTTTTATGGAAGAGTTGAATGCGGAACAAATCGGATATGAAGAAACGCGGATTGATTTTATAACTGTCCGTGCCGATATAACAGACGCTCTGGAATCGGCTCCGAGCAATTTTAATGGTGAACTGGAGAATACCAGGATAGTGGTCGTCAGTGACCAAGCAACAGCGGACATCAATGTTTCGCCGGATGAAGCGGCCCTTACCGGGGTCGGTGGTTCCATTTCGCAATTCCTTTCCTTTCAAGAGGAGGGCAACATAACCCTGTCTAGTCAAACCAGTACCATTGATGCACATTATATAGAATCAAAGGAAAGATCACTTTTGCCAAGGATTCAGTCACTCAATTTTCCAGTTGTCGTTGTGGATGATCGCGATTATCAGCAGCTGGAAAAAAGTCTGGACCCGGACATCCAAGGAGCTTTCGGTTACGAATACATCGGGATTGATATTGCCGATGATGATCAGCTGAATCAGGCAAATGCTATCTTTCAGGATTGGGACAACGAGGAGAAAAATCCGGCTTACAGTTACTTGGAAAGCGTCAACCAGCAAAAACAACAACTCGGTCTGACTATGTTTATTGTTGGATTTCTCGGGTTAACTTTCTTGATTACATCCGGGTGTATTCTGTACTTTAAACAGATGGATGAGAGTGAAGAGGAAAAGCCCACATACACAATTTTACGGAAACTTGGCTTTACCCGGGACGATTTAGTTCGTGGTATTTGGTATAAACAACTTTTCAACTTCGGTATTCCATTAATACTCGGACTGTTGCACAGTTATTTCGCCGTCAAATCAGGCTGGTTCATATTTGGTACGGAAATGTTAACGCCTACGGTAATCGTCATGGCCATTTATACCGTTCTGTACTCGATCTTCGGTGTTTTATCGGTTCGTTACTATAAGCGAGTGATTCGAGAAGCATTGTAAACGGGCAGTCCTCCGCCGTCTAAATGCATATAGCGGCGGAGAGTCTGATTCTATCATTGTAAGATAGCTACTTTTTTGTATTGAAAGGATGTTGAATAATGAAAAAGCTCAAGGGCATTGGCATTGGAATTGTAGTAATATTAATTTTAATTGTGGGGTATACATTTCTTCCACAAACAGTGAAAGAAGTGTTAGACCGGGGAAATCCTTTTATTTCCCAAGAAGATGTATATGTTCAAATCGATGAGCATCAACCAAAAAAGGTTCAGCATCGCTATGAGTATTCCCTAATAGGTTATACATCAGGTGGTAATGAAAAAAAGGTTAACTTTACTTCTTCGACAATATTACCGGAAGGTTCATATCTAAAGGTTGATGCAAAAGGATCCTACGTAAAAACATGGGAAGTGATAAAATCCCATAAACTTCCCTCAAAAACCAAAGAGGAACTTGAAGAGTAATGCAATATATATTCTTGATGCGGGGAAGGTTTACCACACTTAAATATCACATCTATTCATTGACATAATAACAAACTACTATTTTAAACAACCGCAATTTCTCAGTGAGAAATGCGGTTGTTCGCTATTTAAAGAAATTCTTTAATTTTTATTTATCATTCATCTGGGAAAACAATCATATCAAAAGGCATTTAAATAACAATCATCTACTTTATCCGTAGTGACGGCTTCACTGGATACTATACCTTTATTCAATTAAATGGCCCTACAATGGCAATTGAGCGCCTTCCTTTATTCCGGAAGTGCGCCCCTTTCTGGAACAAACCATATGTAGCTGTAAAACAGATTGATTGACCTTAATCTAATATTGATTTAATTGTTTCACTAAGGGGTAAATATTAGGATAACACATGCATAAAGTGAGGGATCTACGTTATGATTTTCTTTTCAATGGAAGATGAGCTGGTCAAAGTGGATGATAAAAATGAGAATGCCAAAACGGTCCTTAAGGGGTTACAACCTGTCAGCCTCGCCTATGACCCTCATGATATAAATCGGTTATATTGCGGCACTTTCGGTCGGGGATTATGGCGGAGTATTGACGCTGGCGAAAATTGGGAACCGATTGCGGCCCCGCATGCGATGGGACCTGTAAATGATACTGTTATTCCTTATCCAAACATCATGTCCTTGACGGTCAGCACAAAAAAGTCTAAACAAGGCTACGGTGTTGTTTACGCTGGAACAGAGCCGAGTGCCATTTTCTGTTCCGAGGATGGCGGGGATACCTGGCAAGAATTTGAAGGAATTCAAAATCTGCCATCCAAACCGCTTTGGAGTTTTCCGCCTCGTCCGCATACGAGTCACGTTCGATGGCTCGGCATCCATCCGATAGATACTGATCAACTGTTTGCTGCTATCGAATTTGGTGCCTTTCTCCGGAGTTTTGATGGTGGAGAGTATTGGGAAGATCGCAAATTTAACGGTCCTTTGGATACGCACACCTTTGCATTGCATGCAAAGGCATCTGGACGTATTTATGCAGCGGCTGGGGATGGATTTATCCAGTCTGGACGTGGCTATGCAGAAAGCCGAGATTCAGGGACGACGTGGACCTATCCAAATGAAGGCCTTAGTCATCAATATTTGTATACGCTAGCCGTTGATTCTGAAAACCCGAACATTATTCTTGTGGGTGCATCCGACAGCCCACGGCAGGCACATGCACCCAGCCAAGCTTGTGCGACGATCTATCGAAAAGAGGGGGGACAGCCATGGGAAGAGGTAAAGGAAGGCCTTCCCTCCTCAGAGGGAACCTTGGTTTCGACATTGGAGGCTCACCCTTTCAGATCCGGCATATTTTTTGCTTTGAATAATAAAGGGTTGTTTCGCTCTGATGATACTGGAATCACATGGAGTTCATTAAATATTCCATGGAAAGAAAAATTTGAACGACAGCATCCACATGCATTGGTCATTGTTCCTTCATAACAATCATATAAAGCAGCCGCATTTCTAAGAACGAAATGTAGCTGCTTCAATTTGTTGTTTACAAGCCACCATTTTTAATATCTTTTTGTTCCGCAATATGGGCCGAGAA
>NZ_DATGTT010000097.1:0-23172 GCF_035301675.1 Lentibacillus sp.
GTCCCATTTTGTGCGGTACAAGCTGTGTTTCATTGTTTGATTCCATGATGTGAGCCACCTCCCAGCCGTTTGCAGCCAGCCAGTTACTGATCAATAACCGGTGGCAGCGGGATGGATGACGTTCTGAACAACAATAGGCAACGGTATGTGGGTGGGCGGTTTGCGTCAATTCGCGGATCCCTTTCTGAAATTCATCAGTCAATGTATAATCCGCATAATTATGAAACGATTGATTGTCCCAGCCGTCGTTTAACACCTGTTCAATCTCCTCTGACTTGTTTCGTCTGCCGGCAAGCTTTTTGAAATGCATATATTGAATACCGGCATCAGACAGCCACTCCTGCATGTTTTCCTTGGAAAATTGCGGATGTTTCCGGCTCGCCGGGAATGCTCGGACGTCTGCCAGCACATCAATACCGGCAACTTGAAGCATTTCTGTAAATCTTACTTTTGAATGGATGGAGTGGCCGATCGTGTATATTTTCATGGAATTGACCCCCAGCCTTTAGGAGCTTGTAAATTTGTCTTCAAGTGTTTTTACTATTATAGTTAACACAACATTAAGTTTCAAAAATTTGAAAGGCAGCAAGAATAGCGCATCAGATTTCATAGTGTTTAATCCTGGTAAAGAAAAGGGAAAATAATTGTTATATGAAGCGCGTTTTACATATCATAAGACAGGGGGTGACACGTTGATGCTCGGGCGACGAATCAGACATACGAAACGATATCGGGAAATCGTGAATGTATTTGTGAAAAATGGCTTCAGTCATATTTTGTTTCGGGTCGGCTTAACTGACCGCGGGCTTGCAACCAATGAGGAGTCAGCTGAAATCAATACAAGCATGAAAAGCGTGGGAAAACGTCTGCGTCATGCCTTGCAGGAACTGGGACCGACAGCCGTTAAGCTGGGTCAGATTGCAAGCACAAGGTATGACACACTGCCGCAGGAGATTACAACGGAACTGGAAAAACTGCAGGATGAGGCATCCGTTTTCGATTTTTTCCATGTTCAGAATACGATTGAAACAGAAATGGATGACAATCTTGAAAATATATTTGCCCATGTGGACCATGAACCGCTTGCGACAGCTTCAATCGGGCAGGTACATACAGCCCGTCTTTTGAGCGGGGAAGAGGTTGTGGTCAAGGTGCAGCGTCCGGGGCTCAAACCCAAAATGGAAACGGACCTGGAGATCCTTCACAGCATTGGCCACATGCTTGAGGAGAGAACAGCCTGGGCCGAGCGTTACCGGGTTTCCGACATCATCGTTGAACTGTCCGAAACGCTCCGGAATGAACTGGATTACATAATGGAAGGACGCAGCGGCGAGCTGGTCGCGCAGCAATTTGAAAACGACACATTCGTTAAGTTTCCGGAAATTTATTGGGAGATGACAACAGAGAAAGTCCTCACAATGGAAAAAATCAGTGGTATCAAGGTTTCAAATAATGAAGAGCTTGAAGATCAGGGGTATGACCGGAAAATTATCGCAAAACGCCTTGGGGATGCAATGTTGAAACAGATTCTGGATAATGGCTTCTTCCACGCAGATCCGCATTCCGGGAATGTTCATATTTTGCCGAACAATACCGTTGCATTTTTGGATTTTGGGGAGACAGGGCATGTCAGCGAAAACCTGAAACGTCATTTTGCTTCGATTATTGTTAATCTTCACCAGGGCGACAGCAGCGGCATGATCAAAACCTTTTCCAGGATGGATCTGATTGACGAACGGACCAATATCGAAGCGCTGAAACGTGATTTGGATAAACTCCACCAGCAGTATGAGAATGTTAAGCTGAAAGATCTCAGCCTCGGACGGATTATCATCGGAATATTTAATGTGGTTTATCATCACTATATCAGGATTCCGACCGAAATGGTTATCATCAGCAAAACGATCCTGATACTTGAAGGTGTGCTCGGAAGACTTGACCCGGAATTCAGTTTGTCACGTGCAGCTGAGCCTTTTGCCCGGAAATTAATGATGAAACGTTATCATCCAATCGAAGTTCTTCGGAATTCATGGCGGGAGATCGGGGAAAACATCGATATTTTGACCGATTTGCCCCGGGATGTTAAAGATGTCATGTCTGTTTTGAAAAAAGGCAGGGTCGGACTGGATATTAATGTCAAGCATGTCAACGAAGTCATGCGCCGGCTGGACAAAATCAGCAACAGAATTGCGTTTAGTATTTTGATGCTCGCATTCAGTATTATCATGGCCGGCCTGGTCATAGGACTGGCACTCGTCGGGCAGAGCACTGTCATTTGGGAGCTTCCAATCATCGAGATAGGCGCCATTATCGCCCTCTTGATGTTTATCCTGATGGTCTTCATTATCATACGATCAAATCGAATGTAGATGTCTTGGATGTTTATGGGGATCATTTTACGGTGCGAGAGTTGAGTTATATAAAAAATCGAGTATGAAACCTTTACGATTTCATACTCGATTCCAATGCTAATTCTTAGGCTTGTTGTTTTGAAAATGCGCTGACTATCTTTTCCCGGCCTTCTGCGATATTCGGGTGAAACTGGATGGATGCATTTTCGCGAACGGTGTTGACTTTGTTCCTTGCTGCACGCATTTGTTCATCCATCGATGTTGAATCACGGATCATTTGCTGCACAATGGACAGGCCGGCGAGTTCTCCCTGCGCCATCGCAACCTTGGAACTTTCAATCCCCGTGATGTTACCTGCCACAAATAAACCGTCAACAGGCGTCTTCATCTGTTCATTATGGATGGGAACATGGCCGCCGAGTTCTTCCACATATTGAAAAGGGCAACCGATGACAGCAGCAAGTTCGGCTAACGGATATAGCCCGCCGGCGATACAAACAAAGTCCACATCCACGGTCTTTTCACTTTTTGGGATAGGTTCTCCATTCGGCTTCACATCACATATGGTGACCGACTCTACTTTTTCCGTTCCATTTATCGACACGATTGCTTTACGGACATGAATCGGCATGCCCCACATTTTTACGCCGCGCTTCGGATAAAATTTGACCGCCATATTTCGGCCCCATGTTGATTTGGCAAATTTGCTTCCGAAACGAAGGAAGGCAGAGGGCGCAAGATGGGCAATGCGTATCAGTCCATCCATAACTGACTGTGGATCGCCGTGTTCCTTTGTTACGGCATTTTTCGCCGGCAATGCCATACTATGCAGCTCCACACCGGCAAGCTGAAGTTCCCGGGCAATCGCCGCGGATAGGACATTCACACCGGCTACGATGCCTTTATTTCCGACGCGAACACGATGGACATTCGTCATTACCTGTGCAGCACCGATCGACATGACTCCCGGAAGTGTCCACCCCGGGATCGGTGCCGCTGACTCGGCGGCTCCGGTTGCGATCAGCAGATTTTTCGTATGAAACGTTCCTTTATTCGTATGTACCGTAAATCCGTTTTCGGTTTTTTCGATGTTATAACACGATACACCACATTGGATATCCGTATAAAGCGATGTAGCATGATCAAGCAGCTTTTTGGTTTCCTCAATACCGTTCCACCATTGCCCGTCCGGTTCCTGGTGCAGTTGTCCGAGCAATCTTCCACCCGGTTTCGGGAATTCATCTATCACGGTAACATCCAGATTCCATTGGCGGCAGGAAATCGCAGCGGCTAATCCCGCCGGACCAGCACCGATAATCACGACATCAGACATGGTTATTTCCCGCCTTTCGTTTACTTTTTTGCTCAAATTCCGTATACGTATGCGGCATATTTTCGCGATCGGTAAAAGGGGCGGCTTTTGGTTTGCCGCTTTCCACAACCATATCCGGCTTCACTTCGGTCAGGCAGGCACGAACACTGGGTGTATCATTTACCGTTACGCGGCACTCCATACAATGTCCGATATTGCAGTAAATGCCCCGCGGTGACGCTGAATTTTCGTGTACTCTCAGGGTGCGGACACCGCCTGCAAGAAGGGCAGAAGCAATGGTATCGCCTTCATATGACTGATACTCCTTCCCGTCAAACGTAAACGTAAATGCTGCTTCTTTCTCTAATTTTCCCAGTACGGGGTGATTCATGATTCGATTATTCATCACTTGTCACCCCCTAATTCGGATAGTGTCACCGGTCTGACCGGCGGCTGGACTTTAAGCGGGAGGTCATTGCCGGGTTTTTCGCCTGTTGCTTCTTCCAAAGCAGCATTGACGAGCGGTCTGCATGTACGTCCCCCGCAGTATCCCATGCCGGCGCGCGTACGCAGTTTCACTTCACGTGCCGAGCATTGATATTTTTCTGCAGTATGTTTGATGTCTTCCATTGTCACTTCTTCACATCTGCAAACAACCACTTTATCCATGATGCATTTCTCCTTTTGTATTTCTCTGAATATCTTCGGAACAAATCAAATTTCCCTGTTCATCAGTATCCAGCTTCATACAGGGCGACAAGTGAGGTTTCTTTCACCTTTTCAAGTTAATATCCGTTTGCTAAAAGAAAATCTGTTTCAATTCAAAAGGTCGTCTGACGCTGGGATTACCCGCCCAGACTATCGCCTGAGGAACTGATTTCATTGAATTAGAAGTGAATTGACAGGTTCTACAAATTTATTCTAACATATATGATAGATTAATTTTTACAAGATACCAGAAAAATAAAAGTTCTTTGGAAAATTCCCGGCAAAAGGAGATAGACCATGACTAATAAAAATCATGCGGAAGTGGCGATTATCGGTGGTGGCATTGTCGGTTGTTCGATTGCCTATTATGCTGCAAAAGCTGGTATGGACTGTATGTTGATTGAAAAAAATGATATTGCAAGCGGCACGTCATCCAGGTGTGATGGCAACGTATCCATTACTGACAAAGATCCCGGCTTTGAGAGTCATATGTCGTGGAAAAGTCAGGAGCTTATTGCCGAGTTGCAGAATGAACTGGATCTGCCGTTCGAGTATCGCGCACTTGGCAGTATCCTGGTATGTGACAATGACGACGAAGCAGAGGCGGCAGAAAAATGGGTGAAAACACAAAACGATTCCGGACTCAAGTTCAATTTCCTTACAAATGAGGACGTACGCAACGAATCTCCATATTTCGCCCATGATATTCCAGGGGGGCTGGAATGCGAAACAGACTCGCTGATTAACCCATACTTATTTTGTTATTCTTTGGTCGACAAAGCAAAACAGTATGGCTTAACGCTTAAGACCAATGCAGAAGTAACCTCCATATCAAAGAAAAAAGACTTTACGATCGAGACATCGTCCGGTACCGTTACAGCGAAAAAAGTTGTGAATGCAGCAGGCGTATGGGCTCCATTTATTGGCGAAATGCTCGACTTGAAGATCCCGATTGAGCCGAGAAAAGGACATATTTTGGTAGGATCCCGGGCAAACCCGGTCATGATGCGGAATGTGATGGAGTTCGGTTACTTAATGAATAAATTCGGGCGGGAGCGCATCGCGGATCCGATTACAGAAAAACACGGTGTCGCACTTGTTCTGGAGCCGACGGACAGTCAAAACTTCCTGCTTGGGAGCAGTCGGGAGTTTGTCGGCTATGACGACCAGGTGGATATGAACGTGGTCCGCACCATCGCGAGCCGGGCACTCCGGTTTTTCCCGTCCATGGATGATTTTAACATGATTCGGACGTACACAGGGTTTCGGCCGTTTACCGAAGACCATTTGCCGATTGTATCCCCCGTGGAAGAAGTCCCCGGCTTTTATATCGCTGCTGGGCATGAAGGGGATGGCATCAGCATGGCCTCTGTCACCGGAAAATTAATGGAAGAACTCATGCAGGGGAAAGAAGAAACGATTGTCCAGGCAGATCCACTGCGGTTTGACCGGTTTCAAGCTGCGACCACTTAATTGAGCATAGGATATTTTTAGGGGGGTTAGTCATTCAACCCCCTATAAAATATGACCAGGCACTGAAAAACGCGAATAAATGAAAGTGATTGTTCAAAGTTTACACTTTGATAAAAGAAACCCATTGAGAAATTAGGCTTTTTATATTTGAACTTTTTAGCGTTGTAAGTCCGCATTTTCCTGCGCTATCCCAAGCTATAAGCCTTTATTTTAATGTTTAAATTAAAGGCCCTTGATTACGCTGTCGCCGCCTTATAATATGATTTTGATGGTTTTGGTCAGTGTCCTTTGGAGATGATTCAGTCGCAAAAGGTATATATTCTTCTTTATAATAATCAGAGAGGTTCTGCTTTCCTAATGACTTATATCTTATTTGAAATTCTTCTTGGAATTCGGGCATCTCTTGCTCCGAAGATGACTGTATCATGCCTGCTATCCATGTCTCGAATTTATATGTTCCTCTATTAATGATTCCACACAGATCTTCAAGGGATTGGGTCAGCTCCATTAAACAATCCAATCCATTCCCTAAAATAAGGCCCTTTTTTTTAGCTTTTTCTATAGAGTGTTCCAACCTGTAGGAATTTTCCAGATAGCGAAATTCAATAAAACAACTGGTGCGATCCCAATTAAAATCGTAGTTTTCAATTTTTAATTCCTTCATCACCTTTGAAAGCTTTCTTTCGTACACACTTTGCTCATTATGTGGCAGCCATTTTATATGTGGCAACCATTTTAATAGATTTTTCCTGAACATACGATCACCCTCCTTAATTAAATTTATGGAACAGTTGCCCTATACTAATGATTTCTATAAAGTGAATAAAATTCCTGTATTAATCGTTTTACATTTATCGACCTTTTTTTTAAGAAAAATTTATTGATAGCATTCCTGTAATGAAGAAATTTGAGGGAAAATAAGCGAATCAATGATGACCGAGTGTGTTTTTGATTTTTGATGAGAGTTCAAAGCCTTGTTTTTAGAGTGGAATGGGATTTTTTTGTTAAACTATAACTATTGCATGATAGATAGTTGAATTGGAAGAAGGATTGAGGATGGAGAGGTCATGGACACAACGAGTTCAGTTATTGACAGCTTGGATCACGTTATTTCTGATGGGGACAGACTTATTTGTCGTTTCTCCGTTGTTGCCGTCGATTGCCAACCAGTTTAAGGTTGAAGCATCGACCGCTGGCTGGATGGTGACGGTCTTTTCCCTAATGTATGCTTTTGGTGCACCATGGTTCGGTGCTTTGTCGGATAAGTGGGGACGGCGCAGGATGATCATGATTGGTTTAACAGGCTTTATGGCTGCCAATGCGGTTACTGGCCTCGCGTCGACTTTCCTAATTCTGTTGGGAAGCCGAATTCTTGCGGGATTATCCGCATCCATGGTGGCAGCGTCTGTGTTTGCGATCACCGGTGATACAGCACCCCAAGGCAAGAGTGGCCGATGGCTTGCGATTGTCACGACAGGCTTTTTGACGGCTTTGTGGACCGGTGCGCCGATAGGCACCATCACCGGGCAAATCTTCGGCTGGCGGGTGATTTTTATCGCGCTTGCAGTTGTGGCTATACTGCTTGCTATTTTAAATGCACGCATCTGGCCAAGCCAATCTGCATCTCGGGCAAAATCAGCATTGCCTGAAATGGGCCGACTGGGCCAGATTCTTTTGGATGTGGCCGTCACGATGTTTTGGGCTGGGGGCGTGTATGGTTTATATACGTATTTGGGTACAGGATTAAAGTCCGTGAATGATTTTTCTTCGGGACTTGTCGCGGTTGCCCTTGTGGTCTATGGCATAGGCGCCATTGCGGGCAGTCTGTCTGGCGGTAAACTAGCGGATGTCTGGAACGTACGGGCGGTTCCGACGCTCGCCCTGGTTATGCTGGCGTTGGCATTGGCTGCGCTTGGCTTATTATTTTCAAACATGGTATGGCTTTGGCCTTTGCTTGCAATCATGGCATTTGCAGGTTATGTATCCTTTTCATCCTTTCAGGCACGACTCGCAATCCGGTTCCCCGATCGGCTGGGGACGGCGATGGCCTGGAATCAGACCGCGATGTATGCGGGGATTACACTGGGTTCGGTTTTTGGTTCCTGGTTTATCAGCATAGGGTCTTTTACAGCCTGGCCTATCCTTTGCGGCGTGTTTGTGCTGCTGGGTGCCGTTTGGCTCCTTATTCGCATTAAAGTGGCGCAGACGTAGGCGGGGGAGGTTCACCAATATGGGCTGTTTTCCGCAGTCCATTCACTTTTTTATGACATTCGCATAATAATTGGATATATATTATAGAAATGGCACCTTTTGTGCAAAAGGTATGGAAAGTTCTAAGAAGATATTTACATCCATCTTGTTTAATCATCATTTTATACATTAAATTACCTGGGATTTAAGTTTACTGCCCGTATTTACTATGTTCTTTTTGCAAATTAAGCCTCAATTAAATGTCCTTGTTAAAGCACTAGTTTACAGCTCTGTTATTTCATTTGGTGCTGAGCCACTGTTTATGTGGTTGGATTATTATGAATACCCGAATTGGCAATATATTTATTCGTTTTTTAATTTATTCATTTACCCCATCTCGCATTATCTTGCAACAAGAAATAAGTTTGGAAGTTTGAACCAAGAGACGACTGGGCCGAATTAGATATAAGTCCAGTTTGAAAACCGGTGTCCGTTGCGTGGACACCGGTTTTAGTATATTATTTTCCTGGTCCTTTTCCATTATTGCCTCTGCCGTTATTGCCATTGTTGCCGTTACCGTTATTGCCTTTAAATTTGCCTTTGGCTTTACCCTGAGGCCCCATGACAACATCTTCGGTTACATTGCCGGCGTTGTCGGTAGCCGTAACGGTCACGACTTGGCTTGGGTGGATGCCATCCAGTTCAAGTTCGGTATCATCTGTCAGGACGACTGGCTCCTCTTGATCAACCTGAACTTCCCATTCGGCAATGCCATTATCATCGGACACCTCCAGATCAACTTCGCGCTGACCACGGTTGATGTCAGCATCTATCTCCGGTCCGGCAGTATCAACAGTGATTGGCAGTTTAATAGATTGCTGCTCTGCTCCGTTGAAGTTGATGACACCTTCAGCTTGCAAGAAATACTGGCCATCCGGGGTTGGTTCGCCATCAATGGTGCCATCCCATGTACGTTCCGGATCAAGGGAGTATGTCGGCACCAGTCCGCCGTCATAATAGTTTTTCCGTACGTAGTCTTCTTCGGTTAACGTTTTTACAACTTCGCCATCAGTATCCAGCACATTAAAGCTGACGTCTTTGGCGTTTCTCAGGAACGAAACCACGAGCAATGCACTGTCCAGTTCACCGTCACCATTCGGCGAGATGAGGGCGTCTTCTTCAAAGATTTCATAGTTTCCATCACCAGTGTCTGTCGCGATACCGGTCATGCCATAATAGGATGATTCATCGGCTGAGTCAAAGATGGGCGCTTCATCCCATTTGCCTTTGAAACCAGCGTATGGAACCGTCAGCGTCGGGTTCGTATCGGTTGGATCGGTTAAGGTCACAAAGCCTTCGAGCCAGTAGCCGTTTGTGAAAATGGATGTTAAATCTGCATCCATCTCACTGACATCAATGGTAACTTCAAACGACGCGCTGTCATTTGCCGGAACCTCGATTGTGTTATTGTCAACGTTTGCTGCACCTTCCAGCTCTTGTGCCGGGAATTGGTTTGGCGCTGTTACCAGGACACCGCCGCCATCAGCCGGTGTATCCGTCTGGGCGTTTGCTTCAATGTCATACGTCACAGCTTCGTCTGTAAAGTTTTTCGCTGTCAATTCAAAGCTGACGGTATTGTCAGTTACCTCTTTCAGGGCAACTTTTGCTTCACCTGTGTCGGATTCGGTTACGACAACCGGAGTTGACAATGCGGCATGCAGCTGCAAGATACCGGAACCCTGACGACGAGGCGAAACAGGGGCACCTTCAAAGTTGACTGTTTCAGCCGTGTTCATCATCAGTTTCTTGGCCAGGTTGACACGGTCGGCGCCTTCATAGCCAAATTCCTGATCAACACGTTCCATGACTAATGCACCGCCGCCTGAAATATGCGGAGCTGCCATCGACGTACCGCTTTTAATGCCATACTCGCCATTATTCAGCGTGGAATAGATCTGTCCGCCCGGTGCTGTAATTTCCGGTTTAAAATCAAGGTTAGGCGTTAACCCCCACGATGTGAAATCACTCATTTTTCCTGCGTCAGGATTTACAATCGATGTTTTATCCCCGTGAAAGGAAACGGTTGGATTCTGTCCATCAGCAAGCGCTTCGGCGAGCAACTCACCGTCTGATTTTGACAAGAACAGCTGCGGGATTTCAATCGCAGGGTCGGACGCCATATTGGCCATGCCGTCTGTGTTGTTGTAAACAAATACGCCTGCCGCACCGGCATTTTGTGCATTCAGTGCTTTGTCTACAAAGGAAAATTCACCTCGCTGCACCAACGCATATTTTCCTTCAACATCTTTTCCTTCATAGTCTTCAGGATAGCCAAGCCCGGCATCTACTAATTCAAAGGAACTGCCGTCACCCGGCGGGTCTGCCTGGCTGGCTGACATAAACCCGAATGATCCGGTTTCACCATCGATAGTGTATTCAACCGCATCGATTTTCATAAAGCTGTTTTCATACGATGCCACTTGCAGGGAGTCATCAGCAACCCCCGGGGATCCGGCTACACCATAATCCGGGTTGGAGGCGTATGGATAAAAGAACCCTTCCCCGAACTTGTTGGAGTTACCGGCAGAAATGGACATTAATACACCGTTGTCAACCGCTCGTGTGACAGCCTGCTGCTCCGGTGATTCATCGTTGACGAAACCGGCAGGGGATCCCAGGCTCATATTCAATACATCCGCATCCAGTTTAATTGCATCATCAATCGCTTTTATGTAGACGTCTCCGTAAGTTGTTTGGGATTCCGGATCATTGCCGAAAACTTTTAAGTTCAGCAGCTGTGCTTCCGGAGCGATACCCAGAATGCCGTTATTTTCCTCATCGCCGTTTGCACCTACCGATCCTGCCACGTGTGTTCCGTGGGAAGATGCACCTGGAAAATCATCGGTATACTCATGATTCTCATCCATATAGTTATAGCCGTATGGTACTTTTTCCGTGTAATAACGGCCGGGTAGTTCTTCTTCTGCGATGGTTTCATTGACCTCATCCTCGGTCAATTTCACATCGGTATCGTCTGATAGCACCATGTCCTGGTGTTCGTGATCAATCCCTGTATCGATTACACCGACAACCATGCCTTCTCCTTTGAAATCATAGTCACGCCATGCTTGCTGCGCTTCAACCAGCTCTTTACTGTGAACCATGTCAGGCTCGGCAATCGGCTGTTTATATTCATTGGCAATTGTCACTTCTTTGACGTTCGGGAGATCTTCAATGGTTTTAAAATCTTTGTATGGCACTTGGACACTGAAACCATTCATGACCGCGTTGAATTCCTGCAGTGATTTGGCGTTAATGTTTTTACCTTTCATGGCGCTCTTAACGCCTTTTTTCATGGCCTTTGCTTTGTTTAATAACTGCTTTTTCTCATCAACACTCAAGCTGCCGAATTTAACGCCTTTCTTGGTCGCTTTCTCAATTGGTGCTCCACCTTCAACCTCAACAATGGCGCGCACTTCTTCTTCCGGGTCGATTGTTGGCTCCAGTTCGCCAGCTTTCAGGTTTTTTCGCTGCAGTTCAGGCTTGGACGTCAATTCGCCTGACGCAAAAGCCATCTGACTGAACGCCATTAAAAATATGACAAGCAATACTCCAATACGCTTAAGCATATGTTTCCCCCTCATGTAATATATTTTGTTTTGGCACGATAATGCTCCCTTTTTCGCCCCTTTCTATTAAAAATCGATGCCCAAACACTATTTATGATAGATAATTCCAAAAATTTACTCAAGGGTAAAAAGAACTAGATCTAAATACCTAATATATACGGATTATAAACTGATTTGGCTCAGAGATTGGTCTGTTCCTGCAATATCTTTACAAAAGAGCATAATTCAGCTATCATTGAAGTTGCGGAATTTACAGAAAATTAATTTGTGATTCATATTTTAGTGCACCATTGTTACCTGCCATTTTATCTCACCAAATTAAAGAAACTCTCATCCAAGACTAACAATGACCGGAAAATGAAATGCTTCATGACTTTCCAAAGGGCAGTTTTTCCACAGTTATAGTAATAGCAGTCTTTCCATATATATGAACAGGGGGACAAGGGAAGCGGGATAAACGTAACCCGGGACCCATTCAATAGATTATTAGAGGAAGCGAGGAGGAGAACTGTTGAGTCAATTTCAAATGACGTTGGATGAAGAAAAATTAGCCAGTTACCCGCAGCAGCCGCATGGCAAAAAATTAGTGAATCGCGTTCTTACGGGAAAAGAGCGTGATGAAGCAATGGAGAGAGCGAAGCAGCTGCCAATGATTATGGTGGATTTGGAAGCTGTCATTACGCTTGAGATGATTGCCACTGGTGTATTGTCTCCGAACGAAGGGTTTATGGTGGAAGAGGATTACAAGTCCGTTCTGACAGACGGCCGCTTGAAAAATGGCGTTATCTGGCCGGTTCCATTGAGTTTTGCGCCTATTGGCGATCAGAACGAGCAAATCATTCAAACGTTATCGGTTGGAGATGAAGTAGCGCTAGCGGATGATACAAAAGAACCGGTTGCCATTTTAAAATTAGATGATATCTTTCACTATGACCGGGATTTCCGAGCATCACATCTGTTTGGCACCAAGGACCGCAGCCATCCCGGCGTCGATTCCATTTACCGGCGGATGGGGGACACAGCATTAGGCGGTCCGATTCAGTTGCTGCGCCGTGTCCATTGGGGTCCGTTTGAGAACATCAGAATGGAACCGAAAGATACATGGGAGCTGTTTTATGAGGAGAAAAAATTTAACTCCGTCGGCGGATTTATAACAGGAGCTAACCCGATGCATCGCGGGCATGAGTATATACATCGAAATGCGCTGGAAGAAATGGATGGTTTGTTTGTCCAGCCGCTGGTAGAGATGGCAAAACGTGAATACACAAGGCATGAGTTCCGGATGTTATCTTATCGCAGTGTATTGGAAAACTACTATCCAAAAGAAAGAACGATGCTTGCACCGTTGCGGGTAACATACATTTTTGCCGGCCCGCGGGAAGCCGTTTTGCATGCGATTATTATGAAAAACTATGGTTGCACCCATGCGCTTATTGGCCGGGACCATGCGGGTATTGGAGACTTTTATGGTAAATATGAAGCCCATACCATTTTTGATGAATTTACATCTGATGAGTTGGGCATTGATATACGCTTGTTCCATGAAGTGTTCTATTGCACACGTTGTGATCATCAAGCAACAGACCAGACGTGTCCGCATGATGAGCGGTATCGCATCAATATTTCGGGGACGGGTATCAGAGAACTGCTGCGCTATGGTGTGCTGCCGCCAAAGGAAATTGTCCGTCCTGAATCAGCCCGGATTGCAATGCAGGGCATCCAGCCTAAAGGTGTTGATGAAAATAATCAGGCCGTCAGACCAGTTGGAAAGACCATAAAAAGCATCTTTCCATATTATTTAGACAGATCCAGGTTAGGTGGGCCAGAGCGACGTAAAGCGCTTGAGGTGGAAGAACTGACGCTTGACGATTTGGAAGCAGCGATTCTGGATGTACGCTCCAATGCTGATCGCGTTTATAAAGAGATTTTTGAGGAATTCAGTCATGTTTCGGACACATTAAGGTCAACTCAAGCCGGTTGGGTAGCTGATGCGCGTGAATCGCTCTTTAAACAGCAGGAAATGGTCGTTGAGTCCCTGAAGGAAAAAGTGGATAAAGCAGCAGAGAAGGCTTCCGATGAATTTATGTATCAGGACAGGGAAGAAGCAGAACGCGAGCTGGAAGTAGCCCGGCG
The DNA here is from genome assembly GCF_035301675.1 of Lentibacillus sp. NCBI lineage: Bacteria > Bacillati > Bacillota > Bacilli > Caryophanales > Bacillaceae > Lentibacillus > Lentibacillus sp. The sequence goes on from NZ_DATGTT010000097.1 coordinate 13,797, forward strand.
AATGTTCGACGACATCCCGTCCGTACTTCGATCAGAAGAACTGGGATACAGAATATGGAACCCGCTGCCGTATGATCGCTATCGAAGTTAATAATGGATTTAAAGCATAAATATGCGTATTATTAAAAGGGGATAGCGGCGTGCTATCTCCTTTAATTTGTGATTTTTTACGGTTGGGAACAGTGTATTCAATCGGGGGCGGAGGAAGATAGTGATTGCCATTAATGATGGGAAATCGTGCTGGAAAATGCGTTATGCAGCTTAAGGTAAGGGTGTTAAATGGCGGGCAATTCTATATGGGAGGTAAAATTATGGAATGGAATAATAAGACAGCTATTTTATTATTTATCATTCTTGTGTTCGCCGGAGCAGCTGATATTAAATATAAAGGTTTATTATTTCGGCTGTTGCCTCAGACAGTACAAGAAAAATTGGTTAACATCTAAATAGTGAAAAAACTGCCGAAAAGTTTAGATGTGCCATATGCCATAAATAAACACATGGATAGCCTTCATCTGGGCAAAACTATGACCTGGAGGTGTTTGTAATGGCAAATGACAAAAAAAGAACGAATGGCTTCAGTGACGAGCAGGCAGTAAGGAAGGATCTTACGAGGAAATATGATCATGAATTTGCCAATGAACCGTTAACTGAAACGGAAAAAGCAAACAACAAGAAAACGAAAAAACGCCAGTAAGACATGAAAGGGAGTGGGTTTGGCCACTTCCTTTTTTCTTTAAGCCCATACGGTAATAGATCATGAAAATTGTGTAGTTGTTTGAATTTACAAGGGAAGATAAAAGAAATCAATTGAAAGTGGTGGTTCCAGTAAGAATGCGCTGCTGAAAGACAATTCAAATGACCAGTTATAATTTATGTTAAGATTAACGCAATGGTTATGAAATGTACTGAAACCGCGGATCAAAGTAAAATGGAAAGTGTCATGATATACTTTAAGCATGGTGATTGAAATCACAGTACAAGGGGAATTCTTACATACGCTGGGTTTTAAGTATCTACAGTATTGACAAGAAATCTGAACAACAGAGAAACGGAGGATGGGAGGACCATGGACGAAAAAGAAGTACTTTCCGCTGAATCAAAAATTAACTATGCGGAGCAAGAAGTCATTAATGCGATTGCCGAAACGATGGATTTGTATGGTATAACTCCGTCAATCGGCCGGCTCTATGCCACAATGTATTTTAAGCAGAGTCCAATGACCCTTGATGAAATGAAAGATGAGCTTGGGATGACGAAACCTAGTATGAGCACAGCGGTCCGTAATTTACAGGAAATTAATATTGTCCGGAAAATATGGCGAAAAGGCTCTAGAAAGGATCATTTTGTGGCTGAGAAAAACTTCTTCAATTATTTCGGTCGATTTTTCGGAAGTAAATGGAAAAGAGAAGCCGAGATAAACCTTTTCGCCATCAAACAGGCAGAGGATCAGCTTCAAGAAGTCATTGAGGATGAACAAACCGAGGAAAGTTTACACAAAAAAGCCAGGCAAGATCTTGAACAATTAGAAGATTACAAGAAATACTGTTACTGGCTTCAACAACTTGCGGATTCAATCGAGTCCGGTGAAATTTTTGATTTCTTACCGGCGGATAATTTACATTCAAAGGGATAATTTAGAGGAATATACAGCTGTATTATAGATAGATTATATTTCGGTGTATCAGAACAAATGTATAAAATATATTGGTATGCCCCTGTACAAACATAAATAAAACCTATTCAACGATAAGGGGCGGGATTAAATTGTTGAATAAGAATTTCCCCGCTTTTTTAAAACCAAGCAGAAACGTGACAGATTTTGCAACATTATGTATAATTGGATTCAGCGAATAACTTAATAGTTTTGGGTACAGGTGATTTCAATTTGTGAAATCTTAAAAGGGAAGCTGGTGAAAGTCCAGCGCGGTCCCGCCACTGTAAATTGCGAGCTAGCTGTTATAACCACTGTACATGTGAATGTATGGGAAGGGAAGGTGCAGCAAGTGATGACCAAGAGCCAGGAGACCTGCCTGATGCCTATTGTGCACCAATGCCTACGGGGAATAGGAGGGTGTAAAGGGACAGGTTTAGTTACTGCTCTTTTACATAATCATCTTCATTTCTCGTGAAGATGTTTTTTTATTTTGTATAACATACACTAGGGGGTATTGAAGTGAAAAAGGTTTTATCTTTTTTTCTATTATTAATGCTTACACTGGGTCTTCTGGCCGGTTGCGGTTCTGACAGTCCTGAATCGGAAAAAGAACCTGAGAGTACGGATGAGAGCACTGGGCAAACAGAGGCAGAAGAATCCGCATTTCCATTAACGGTCACCGATGCGCTTGATCATGATATGACGATTGATGAGAAACCGGAGCGGATCGTTTCCTTAATCCCGAGTAATACCGAGATTGCGTTTGCACTCGGATTGGGAGAAGAAATCGTCGGTGTTTCGGACCATGACAATTATCCGGAAGCGGTAGAGAAAAAAGAGCGTGTAGGCGGTCTGGAGCTGAATGTGGAAGTGATCCTCAGTCTGGAGCCCGATCTTGTGCTTGCGCATGCTTCCAGTGCACATAATTCAGAAAAAGCCCTGCAGCAGATCCGTGATGCCGGCATCGATGTATATGTCGTTCATGACGCACAGCAAATCACAGAGGCGTATGAATCGGTTGAACAGATTGGACAAGTTACCGGTACACAGGATAAGGCAGAAGATATCGTCAGCAATATGAAAGAAGAATTTGCAGCTTTGCGTGAAAAGACGAAGGCAATCAGTGATGATGAACGTAAGTCGGTCTTTTTTGAAGTATCACCTGCACCGGAGCTATTTACGGCGGGAAAAAATACGTTTTTTGATGATCTCCTGCAGGTTATCAATGCAGATAATGCAGCAAAAGAGCAGGACGGATGGGTTCAGATGGATCCTGAGGCTATTGTGCAACTCAATCCGGATGTCATTATAACAACATATGGTGATTATGAGGACGATCCGGCAGCGCAAGTCCTCAAGCGTGATGGTTGGAAAGATATGACGGCGGTTGAGAAAGAGCAGGTTTACGATGTGCCGTCAGATATTGTAAGCCGTCCAGGCCCCCGTTTAGCGGAAGGTGCAAAGGAGATTGCTAAAGTTGTTTATCCGGAAATTTTTGACGAATAATCATCTGCTTGCATATGTGCTGGCATTTGCCTTCTTGCTTGTATCGATGCTTGCGGCCATATCCGTTGGCAGTGTATCAGTTCCTGTTTCAGATATCGTCAAAATTATTGGTGCACACGTTTTTCGCTTATCGATAGCTGAGCAGGTTGATTCGATGGATATGAATATTGTTTCGCAAATCCGATTGCCCAGAGTGCTGCTTGCCGGTCTGGTCGGCGCCTCTCTTGCCATTGCTGGAGCGGCATTCCAGGGTCTGCTGCGAAATCCATTGGCAGATCCGTACATTTTGGGCGTCTCTTCCGGTGCATCTGTCGGGGCAGTTGTGACATTGTTTTTTAACATTTCGATTCCTTTTCTGGGGCTTTATACGCTGCCGGCTTTAAGTATAGCAGCCGCTTTATTAACCATTTTATTTGTGCTGTTTTTTGCCAGAAGAGTGGATCGGACGATGCGGGTAGAGACGATTATTTTAACAGGCATTGTCTTCAGTTCGTTTCTGGGGGCGTTTATATCGCTGATTATTGCGTTAACGGGTGATCAGCTGCAGCAAATTATGGGCTGGCTGCTTGGCAGTGTATCCATGCGGGGGTGGAGTCATATAGGGATTATTGTCCCGTTTTTCATCCTGGGGTCGTTGCTGCTTTTACTGAACACCAGCGAGTTGAATGCGATGTCATTCGGGGAGGAACGTGCCCAGCATCTCGGTGTTGATGTCGAAAAGCGGAAATTGGTGATCCTTGTTGCCGGTTCAATTCTGACTGGAGCGGCAGTCGCTGTTTCCGGGGCAATCGGGTTTGTCGGGTTGGTGATACCACATTTGACGAGACGTTTATGGGGGCCGGACCATGTTCACCTGCTGCCTCTGTCTATTTTAACCGGAGCCGGATTTTTAATGCTGACAGATCTTGTGTCACGAACCATTATATCACCAAGGATTCTCCCGATTGGTGTCATCACAGCATTAATCGGGGCTCCGATATTTGCATTAATTCTAATGAAACAGCGAAAAAGCTAGTGAACTGGCGTGTTTTGCATCGAGTAACACGAAGATGCAAAACACGTGCGACACGATCGAAAACACGTGCGACATCATCAGAAACTCGCGCATAACTATGGAGAGGAGGTGTACTGTCATGCTGAACCTTGAGCATGTGTCAGGAGGCTATGGCGGTGAACCGGTTATTCAAAATATCAGTTTTTCCGTTTCTCAGGGTGAATTTTTTGGCATATTAGGGCCCAATGGAAGCGGTAAAACGACACTTATGAAAATGATCAGCGGCGTAATTCCCTGCACGTCCGGTTCTATTCAGCTGAATAACCGAAATATAGTCGATTTTTCACGGAAAGCATTAGCGAAGAAGATGGCTGTTCTGCCTCAGCTCACGGCACATGCGTTTTCATATACAGTCAGGGAGACTGTTGCGCTTGGGAGGTATGCGCATCACCAGGGTTTTTTTCAGACTTGGACACCTAAGGATGAGCATGTACTGCATACTGTCATGGAGCAGACGAATATTACGGCATTTCAGCATCAGACTGTTCAGGAATTGTCAGGCGGGGAGCAGCAGCGGGTATTCCTGGCCCAGGCGTTAGCTCAGGAGCCTAATCTACTGCTGCTTGACGAGCCGACGAATCATCTGGATTTAGCCTATCAAAAAGATTTGCTGGATCTGTTGAAAAAAGGGGCGGAACAAGAAGGATTAACGGTCGTCTCGATTTTCCACGATCTGAACCTTGCAAGTCTGTACTGTGATCGGCTGCTGTTATTGCACGAGGGCCGGGAGCGAGCGATACATACACCTGATGGCGTACTGACAGAGGGCTTGATTAAAGAAGTATACAAGACGAATGTGACCAAACATCCACACCCGTCGGTCGCCAAGCCGCAAATGCATTTGCTTCCGGATAAGGCTGAAAGGTCAGCAGGAGTGGTCACAATCGGTCCATCGATGTTGAACATTAACGAGGAGCATATTACCTTAACCTCACCAATTCCACTAAGAACATTATCATCAGGTATGTGTGGTGCCGGGATCGGCTGGAACAACGCTTTTGTCAATCGTCATGTGCTAAATGATTATAACTGTTCTGATCCTAATGGTGAGATGCACGATTATCTTGAAAGGAATGGATTCGACGCATCGCATACAGTGGGCATGATGACCGCGGTTCAGCCGAAAAATGCTGCCTGCAGCCTTTGGCAAAATGAGCAATTCTCCATTTTTACTGTCGTAACTGCTGGAGTCGGTAATGCAACAGATAGTACACAATCAGTCGGAGCGGTACAACCGATGACCCAGGGAACGATCAATATTTGGCTGTTTGTCAATGGGCACGTAACAGAAGAGGCGTTTATCCAGGCGATCATGACGGCGACAGAGGCAAAGACCCAGGCATTAAGGGAGCTGGATATTCGGGATAAAAGAACGGATACAATAGCAACCGGCACCTCAACAGACAGTGTTCTGGTGGCCGCCACGCAACAGGGTAAAACGTTATCGTATGCAGGGACAGCAACAGAGCTTGGTCAGTTGATTGGAAAAAGTGTTTATACGGAAACCAAAAAAGCTATCGAGCGTTACCAGGCGGGATAGCATATGATCAGTTATCATTTAATCAGTATCACAATAGCCCTTATGATCGACCGGTTGATTGGTGATCCGCCTTCATGGCCGCACCCGGTACGCTGGATCGGAACTTTCATTTCCTGGTTTGAACGTCGTCTGAATAAAGGCGTTCAAAGAAAGGCTAAAGGCATAATTTTATTAATTATTGTAACTCTGACAGTATTTTTGGTGACATCCCTTGTTGTGTGGGGAACTTATCAACTTCATTCCATAGCCGGAGTTGCCGCCGAATCAGTGATCATCGCGACCACAATCGCCCAAAACGATTTGAAAAAAGCTGCGTTGAACGTCTATCATCCATTAAAAGACAGTGATATAGCAGCGGCCAGGCAACAGGTGTCGATGATTGTCGGCAGGGATACTCAAAGCTTGAACGAAAGCGGGATTACCCGGGCAACCGTCGAAACCGTTGCAGAGAATATTAGTGATGGCGTAACCGCGCCGTTATTCTGGGCATTTTTCGGTGGTGCTCCACTGGCGATGGTTTATCGAGCTGTTAATACGTGTGACTCGATGGTTGGGTACAAACATGAGCGGTACCGCGATTTTGGCTGGGCATCCGCCCGGTTTGACGACATGGTTAACTGGATTCCAAGCCGCATCACCGGTGTTTGTATGATTGCCGTCTGTTCGTCGCCTTTCATGCCGAAAAGACAGACATTTCACGCGTTGAAATTAGAAGCCGCTAAGCATCCAAGTCCGAACAGCGGCTGGGGGGAAGCAGCCGTTGCGCTTCTTCTGGGTGTTCAACTCGGCGGCACAAATTATTACCAGGGTATCAAATCGGAGCGGGCCGTTATGGGCCTGCCGCAGAAAGACTTGCAGAAGGGGCATATTCAAGAGGCTATTTCGATCATGGAACGTTCAATCGGCTTCTTTTTAATATTTTTATGGATAGGGGGAGGATGTTATGCGATTGCCGGCACATGGCTCTAATCCTGATCGTCTGTTCAAGGCTTTGGGAATGGATAAGCCTGCAAACATAGTGGACTTCAGTGTGAACATTAATCCGCTGGGCGCACCACCTGCCATCAAACACCACTGGCAACGTTGGCTGGAGGAGATTGACGATTACCCGGATCCAACAGCTTCGGAACTGAAACAGGCTATTGCTGAAAATGAAGGCGTCGTAGAATCGCAGTTGCAGCCCGGAAATGGCGCATCTGAACTTATTACGCTAATCGCCCGTTATCTTCGCGGAAAAAAAGTGCTGATCATTCATCCGGCTTTTTCCGAATATGAGTCTGCCTGCAGGAATGAAAACTGTACTATTTTTTATCATACTGTTCATCCGCCACGCTGGCAGTTGGAAAAAAAAGCACTGCAACAGAAAATCAATAAAGTTGATGCTGTATTCTTTTGCCATCCCAATAACCCGGCAGGCGTGCAATATGACAGGCAGACGATTGATTGGCTGATTAATACGTGTGAACAATCAAAAACGCTGCTCGTCATCGATGAAGCGTTTTATGATTTTGCATCCAATCCTGTCACATCCATTCAACAAGCAGGCCGGTCTCCATACTTACTGGTCCTGCGATCACTCACAAAAATGTACAGTATTGCGGGGCTGCGCCTGGGATTTCTGGCGGGACAGCCGGAGCTTCTTGACCGGATCCGGAAAACCCAGCCGCATTGGAGTCTGAATGCCATCGCCTTAAAAGCAGGAACGCTCTGTTTGAATGACGGGCAGCACAGCGAACAGACACGGTCGTATATAGAGGCTGAAAGGATGCGGTTATTTGCTTATTTTAGGGAAAATGTGTTTCTTTACAGCCCATCAGTGGTCAATTTTTATCTGATCAAAGCCCCTTCACAGGACGATCAGCAAGAATTATTTTTGTTTTTATTACGTAAGGGGCTTGTACTCAGGCACACCTATAATTTTCCCGGCCTTGAAGGGACATGGCTTCGTGCAGCTGTTAAAAAGGAAAAGCAAAACAATCTATTGATGGAGGCGCTATCCGAATGGAAACAGGGAAACTGATTTTTGTCACAGGCGGTGTTCGAAGCGGAAAGAGCTCATATGCGGAGAAGATGGCAATGGACTTAGGCAGGGACCAGGAAGCAAACCTGCATTATATTGCATGTGGTGATCTTAATGACACGGAGATGTCGGCACGGATTGCCCGCCACCGGAGAGACCGGGAAAACGCCCCCGTCCACTGGGAAACCTGGGAATGCCCGTACAACGTACAGCGTATTGCCAAGCATTTTTCAAAACGGGATATACTTGTTCTGGATTGCGTGACAACGCTTCTGGACAATTATTTATTTGAATTGATGATGAAGGAATCTGAATGGCTGATTGATTGTCTATTCGATGAAATAACCAGTCTTCAGGAAGCTTCCTCAGTGCTAGTTGTTGTTTCTAATGAAGTGACACAAGGGGTCCCCTTTAAGGAACAATTAATGAAAAAATTCCAATACATACTTGGTAACCTTCATCAAAAGATCGTTCACCAGGCGGATACGGCCTATTTGGTTGAAAACGGGATCCCGGTTTGCAAGAAAGGGGCAGCGGAATGAGAGGGGTTATGATTCAAGGAACGGCTTCAAATGTCGGGAAAAGTCTTCTCACAACCGCTCTGTGCCGATTGTTTGCTGAAAAAGGCTATGGCGCTGCACCATTCAAAGCACAGAACATGTCTAATCGTACAATTCAAACGGAAGATGGAAAAGAAATGAGTGTCGCGCAGGCCCAGCAAGCTGAAGCAGCCGGTCTTACGCCATCCGTATGCATGAATCCGATTGTCTTAAAACCTTCTGGAGATCATCGGACAGAGGTGATTTTTATGGGGGACACCATCAGTACAATTAATGGCAGTGATTATCAAAAGTCCTGGCACAATGAAGCTAAACAAACGATTCAATCGGCACTGAAGCAGTTGGAGAAGCAGTTTGACTTCATTTTTCTCGAGGGAGCAGGCAGTCCTGTGGAGATGAACCTGAAGGCGCGTGACCTTGCCAATATGGCTGCGGCCGAAATGGCGGATGTTCCGGTTATTCTGACGGCAGACATTGACAGGGGCGGAGCCTTTGCAAGTATAGTCGGGACATTAGCATTGCTCGGGCAGGGAGAAAGACAACGGGTGAAGGGGCTCATCATTAATAAATTTCATGGCGATGTCACCTCATTTGCTTCAGGCAGCGAGTGGCTTGAGGCCTATACCGGTGTTCCTGTTTTGGGTGTCATCCCGCACATCGAACATAACCTCCTTGAAGAGGACAGTTTAAGTACACAGGAAGTACCCGCTGACAATGAAGTGGAAAAAGAAGCTACCTATGAAAAACTGGCTAGACATGTGGAAAAACATTTGGACTCCCGGAAACTATTAAACATTATGTTGGGTGAGACTCATGCTCACTAGATTGCGAGGCATTTTTACAGGAATGGGCATTAACCTGCAGTTTTTCACAAGCATTCCCGTGAAACGAGAGCTCACGATGGGTCGTTTCTATCTGTCATATGCGGTGCGGACATTCCCGCTGCTCGGATTGCTGCAGGGCGTCATCTATGCATTTATTTTGTTTGTGCTTCTGTCCTTTACGCCGCTTTCTGATGTGATGATTGCGCTTTGTTTAT
>NZ_DATGTT010000098.1:0-4406 GCF_035301675.1 Lentibacillus sp.
AAATTAAATGTTTTGCGTATAATCTAGGGAATATGGCTTAGAGTTTCTACCAGACCACCGTAAATGGTCTGACTACGCTACGTGAAAATAGATGTTTTCATGGTTTTTTTGCGTATCAGTATGGTAGTAGCACTCTTGTCGATAGATAAGGGTGCTATTTTTTGTTCAATAGTTTTTGCGCGAACTGAGGAGGGACAGAGTTGAAGAAGTATTTTCGGTTCGAAGAGTTGGGTACGAATTACCGTACAGAGTTCATGGCTGGAATGACGACGTTTTTGGCGATGGCTTATATTTTATTTGTAAATCCTTCTGTTTTGTCGTTGGAAGGTGTTGAACAGCTTCCTGATGGTGTGACGAGAATGGACCAAGGAGCCGTCTTTACGGCAACGGCAATTGCAGCTGCTGTTGGAACGTTATTTATGGGTATTGTCGCAAAGTATCCAATTGGACTAGCCCCTGGAATGGGCTTGAATGCTTTTTTTGCTTATACAGTAGTACTTACTTATGGTATTCCTTGGGAAACGGCATTATCAGGTGTACTTGCTTCTGGACTTATTTTTATTATTTTGACCCTGACAGGATTAAGGGAAAAAATTATCAATTTCATTCCTGGTAATTTGAAGTTAGCTGTCGGTGCAGGGATTGGGTTTTTCATTGCTTTTTTAGGTTTTCAAAATGCAGGTATTATTATAGGAGATGACGATACACTTGTTAGTATTGGTAATTTGACGAGTGGGCCAGTAATGCTCTCCATATTTGGTATTGTTATTTCTGTTGTGTTACTTAGTTTGAATATTCGTGGCGGTATCTTTTACGGGATGCTGTTAACTTCCATTGTAGGTATGATTTTTGGTCTAATTCCCGTACCTTCAGGTGTAAGTGATGTAGTGAGTGGTGTCCCTAGTGTAGCGCCGACTTTTGGACAAGCTTTTGTTAATTTTGGTGATATATTCACATTAGAGATGCTTGTAGTGATGTTGACATTTTTATTTGTTGACTTTTTTGATACAGCAGGAACGTTGGTTGCTGTGGCAAGACAGGCTGGTTTGATGAAAGATAATAAACTACCCCGAGCAGGTAAAGCATTGTTTGCAGACTCGGCTGCTACAGTTGCAGGTGCTATTGTAGGTACATCTACAACGACTTCTTTTGTCGAGTCTACTTCAGGTGTTGGGGTTGGTGGACGAACAGGATTTACTTCTGTGGTTACAGCAGGTTTCTTTTTACTTGCGCTATTCTTTTCACCTTTATTGCAAGTAGTTACGCTTGAGGTAACTGCGCCAGCACTTATTATAGTAGGTGTACTCATGTCAACGGCTTTAAAAGAAATTGAATGGGATAGATTCGAAATTGCAGTTCCTTCCTTTTTAACGATTATAGCTATGCCACTCACATATAGTATTGCAACGGGGATTGCGATTGGTTTTGTCTTTTACCCGATAACGATGATTATGAAAGGTAAAATAAAAGAAATTCACCCTGTGATGTATGTATTGTTCGTCATATTTGTTTTGTATTTTATTTTCTTAGCTTAATGATGAGCGATCTGGCAAAATGTCGGGGTGCTTTCATATCAATCAGTATAAAAAGATGATTTCTCCCCTCAAAATTATTTTTCGTATGATAAAATGGATTTATATTCAAATTGAAATAGTAAACAATCCAGGGTGGTGTGTAATGAATAAAATGTCTAAGATACATATTAAACAAATTAGAACTGGGAAAGTAAAACATCTTGGAACACAAGGTGCTAAAAATCCAATGGAACGTCCGTGGAAAACTGGTATGTTTAAAAATAAACAGTCCGGAAAGATGTGGTTGAGTCCAACGGGATTGGAATCAGATGAAATAGGAGACACTGTTGCGCATGGTGGACCGGAAAAAGCATTGTTTGCCTATCCTGACAAGCACTATAGTTATTGGGAAAAAGATTTAGAAATGGAAATAAACACCGGGGCAATGGGAGAAAATCTTGTTATTGAGGGAATCGATGAAACAGACGTATGCATTGGGGATACTTATGAAATAGGTGATGCACTTGTAGAAGTATCGCAGCCGCGTCAACCTTGTTGGAAGCCGGCACGACGATTTGGTGTGATTGATTTCGCTCTACGAATACAGAAAAGTGGTCGTACAGGATGGTATTATCGAGTGTTGAGGGAAGGGTATATAGAAGGTGATTCGATGATGGTTTTAAAAAATCGTCCTTACCCAGAATGGACCATCCAAACATGTAATCAAATTATGCATGAAAGGAAAAAGGATTTAGAGGCCTCAGCAAGCCTTGCAGCATGTCCATTGCTTGCACCAAATTGGAAACGCAGGCTCAACAAACGATTGGAAGGAAGAGAATCGAGAATAGAAAAACGCGTATATGGACCGAATAAAGATACAGAATAAATATACATTGCCTCAAGGTTAGAAAGGGGTGTTGGAGTTGTCATGGCTGGATAACGCATTAATAATGGTGCTCATTATCTTTCTTGTCAATGTTGTTTATGTTTCCAGTTCAACGATTCGAATGATTTTAACAATGAAGGGAAGACCATATATTGCCGCGCTTGTGAGCACGATAGAGGTCATCTTATATGTTATCGGTCTTAGCCTTGTGTTGGATAATTTAGATGGTATTCAAAATATTGCTGCTTATGCGGGTGGTTATGCACTAGGTATTATTGTAGGCTCGCACTTAGAGGATCGATTGGCACTTGGTTACATTACAATTAATGTTGTTTCATCTAATCCTGAATTAAATTTTACATCAAAATTGCGCCAAGAAGGATTTGGTGTCACGAGTTGGACGTCTTATGGTATGGATGGAGATCGTTTATCTATGCAAATATTAACGCCTAGAAAACAAGAACTCCGATTGTATCAAGTAATTATGGAAATTGACCCGAGCGCATTTATGATAGCCTATGAACCAAAATATATTAAAGGTGGATTTTGGGTACGTCAAGTTCGAAAAGGTAGATTGTTCCATCAATCCGGGGAAAAGAAAGGTCAGCAAGTTGATCCCCCAGATAAAACATTGCCGGAAATTAATAAAGAATTTGAAGAAGATACGGAAATACCAGAAGAAGAGCTATTACAACAGGGAGATTCATCTAATTTGTCTCAAAAACCGAACGTTACAACTAAATTATAATGACAATGTTCGACTTTTGCTAAAAATTGATTGACGATTAAAAATTAATTTTGTTATACTTAAGTAAGTATTGAAGATTTGACGCGAAGGATGGTTCCTGATGATAGAAGTAGCTGGAAACAATATCCTTAAAAGATATAATATCGAGGTATGTATGTATAATCTACAAAGGTTTTTAACATATGTAAATATTCAATATAGGTCTATTCAAACTCTTATTAATGTTTAAAGGGAGGAGTATAGACTTTTTTTGTTTTTAATAGCTTTTGAAAGGGTACAAAATAATAAACAATATGGATATTTATTATGAAATGAGTCAATTTCCAGGATGTAAAATCCGAACATTAATATCTGCTTGAGAATGGCTTTCACTGCAGGCGGACGCTTTCCGCGGGCACGGCTTGAGCCTCCTCGTTCGCCTAAATCGCTCACTGTGGGGTCTCAAGACTCGTGCTATTCCCGCAGGAGTCGCCGCCTTACGTTACAGCCATTCGAGTTAGATTCCCAAGACGGATGTTTACGAAATTTACCTGTTAAACATTCGGATTTTGATTCAACAAACCCAGTTATGAAATTGACTCTAAAATTATAAACAATTTACTTTGACAAAAAGGGTGATGGAAGTGGCTAAAGTAGGTGTCATTATGGGAAGCACCTCTGATTGGGAAACAATGAGACATGCTTGTAATGTGTTAGATGAGCTAGATATTTCTTATGAAAAAGAAGTTATTTCGGCACATCGGACACCCGATGATATGTTTCGATATGCGGAAACAGCAAGAAAACGGGACATAAAAGTCATTATAGCCGGTGCAGGTGGTGCTGCACATTTACCAGGGATGACAGCGTCGAAAACAACGCTTCCAGTTATCGGTGTACCAGTGCAGTCTAAAGCACTTGATGGAATGGATTCGCTTTTATCGATTGTGCAAATGCCTGGCGGTGTTCCAACAGCTACGATGGCAATCGGAAAAGCTGGAGCAACAAATGCAGGTTTGTATGCAGCGCAAATTTTGTCTGTTAATGATACGCATATTGCAGTTCAGTTAGACAATTATCGAAAACAACTTACGCAAAAAGTGGAAGAAATGAGGGAAGATCTTGCAGAAAAATAATCAACCTTTAACTATATTACCTCCTCAAACAATTGGAATTATTGGCGGAGGACAATTAGGCAGAATGATGTCCATCGCCGCAAAATACATGGGTTATCAAGTAATCGTACTTGATCCTACGCCAAATTGCCCGACAGCCCAAG
>NZ_DATGTT010000099.1:0-17617 GCF_035301675.1 Lentibacillus sp.
CGATAAATCAAAAACCGATCATACGAGTCACCCTGAAAAATATCTGACATGTCAATTTCCTCTTTTAATTCAAAAGGAGTATCATTTTCCAGATAGTCAATATAATCGTCTGATGCATAATAAACAATCAGTTCGATATCGCGCTTATGTTGCTCGGCGGAACGCAGGATATTATGAATGACTTTCGTAAATATTTCGATCGAAAATGGATTAAAAAAATAAAATCTGTTTTCCGACGGGCTGATCTCATAATTTTGTGCCAGACAGTACTGAAAATGAATTTTATCCGTTTTTTCCTTTGTCTGATACAAATAACGATTCCGATTTCGGACTGCCTCGTCATACAAGTTTCTGTTCATTTCGACCCCAGTTACGGCAGCACTGTAAAAATAATAGATAAAAAAGTTCAATCGCCCTTTTCCACAACCAAAATCAACCACATGATCACTGCTCTTTAAATGATAATTCTGAAATAATTCTTCCAGTGCATTGTAGGACGTCGGCTGATAAGGGTTATGATGCGTGGAGTCGGGATAGCCCCTCTGAGTTCCCCTGGTTTTGATATTCAGCAGTTTGTCATAATAGAATTCTTTCATGGATATGCTCCTTGCTCCTTAAACGGTTAATCTGGCAATAAAGGATTACCGGTTATTGCGTTAGCCAGATCACTCATTTATAAATGGGGAAGTCAAATATCTTTCAGTGATCTCAAAGTGATGATGTTCATGTATAGCAAGCAAGTGGACACATTGAATGAGATTTGGATAATCAGCAATCGGGTCCGGGTAACGGATATGTCCTGCTATGTCTTCTTCAATGGTTTGCAGCCTTTCTTTCAACATCTTCGTTTCCATCTCCAGCTGTTCCTGTATCCCGGTGAAGCTATATTTATTTTCCAGTCCTGCTGGGGGATTTATGATAAAAGGCGCCTTCATCGGTCTCTTTTTCTTATCCTGGTACCCTTTATATATATCACGGGATTTTGTCTGATAAGGGTTCTTTCTCCGCAAATGGGCAATCGGAAGCATTATCGGAATATAAACATACGAAAATCTCCTCAGCATTTTCACCATCAAGATGAGGTGGTATAGCGTTTCGCCAATAGACCACTTCCCCGGCTGAAGCGATTTCCATGGATCGGCAGCCTGTATAACCGGATTATGATAAAACAATTTCCTTTGCTGTTCCAAATCTTGAAAATGCTGTTGTATCTGTCCGTTCTTCATTTGAAGCCCTCCCTAACAAAAGTGCGTACAGCTATCATTCCTACAGCCTTACAACAATTAGCCCTTTTTCCCATCGGTTAAGATTGGTAGCTATTTTTTCTTAAAATAATGCCTAAACAAAAGAGGCTGCCCCCATCATATCATAGGGTCAGCCTCTCTGGTTTCATCTATGGATAACAGAACTCTTTCTCCGCATAATCCTAGTATTTGCCTTTAAGGTGATGTCGGCTCATATAAAATACTGAATCACTCATACTCTTTCTCAAACGTCTTCGTGCTTCTCACCGTATCAATCGGGCGGACAAATTGTTCAATTTGCTCACGCTGCGGTTCCAGCATTGGCGGCAGCGCCAGACCCTCACCCAGCGTTTCATACGGCTCGTCACCCATAAATCCTGGGCCATCTGTAGCAAATTCAAATAAAATTTGCGGTGCAACCGGTACATATAATGACTCAAAATAGAAGCGGTTCACATAGCCGGATGTACGGAATCCGAAGTCGTCCATTCGCTTAATCCATTCTTCCAGCACGGATCGGTCTTCAACGCGGAAAGCTGAATGATGTACTGTTCCATAGCCCTGCTGTGCGTTAGGCATGACGGTGTTAAATTCAACAACAACCCGTGCGCCATTTCCGCCTTCACCAACTTCAAACAGATGACGGTCGCCTTCCTGATCGATCTCTTTAAACTGCAGAACTTTTTCCATCACTTCTTTGAAATAATCGAAGTTTGCAATCCGGACATGAATCGGGCCGAGTCCGGTAATCGCATACTCCAGCGGAATCGGGCCGTCCTGCCATGGAGTCCCCGGTGCTACGCCTTCATTGTTTTCATCCGATATCAACTGATATTTCTGATCATCGAAATCAGAAAATGAAAGTGTTTTAACACCAAATTCTTCCTTAATGCCATCGTGCTGGATTTCCAGACGATCAAACCGTTTAACCCAGTATTCCAGTGCCGCATCACTTGGTACACGGAATGCTGTTTTGGCTATTTCGTTCGTCCCATGCGTTCCTTGCGGGATTCCAGGAAAATCAAAAAACGTCATGTCTGTGCCCGGATTGCCCTTATCATCGGCAAAAAACAAATGATATGTCCGGATATCATCCTGATTAACCGTCTTTTTAACCAAGCGCATGCCAAGGACATACGTGAAAAATTCATAATTTCTTTCCGCACTGCTTGTGATGGCAGTGACATGGTGTATCCCTTTTATGCCATTCATGAGAATTCCTCCATATTAAATCACTAATTAATTTGAATTCATTTATCTTTAATTCAAACTAAATATAATATATCCGTCTTGCTTGTGTCAATTTTTACGTTTCGACAACAAAAAACCGATGCCTGAGACTTCCTCTGTAAGTTAGGGCACCGGTCAAACCATATATCTAATTTATAAGTCTGTTCAGCATTACGCTATGTTCGCCGTATGTCCGCGAAAGGAAATTAAGATCGCTTTCGATATTAATCATTCGCTCTTCCATCTTGTCCATCCGGGTTTCCAGTCCACCCACACGCACTTCTAAGCCATCCATACGCTGTTCCAACCCATTCATGCGTACTTCAAGCTTATCTATCCGGGCATTTACTGCTGCGAATTCCTCATGCATCTCCTTGAATCCTTGCTGGACAATCCCCGCGAGTTCACTCAACTCCACCGTCATCACCGCCCTTTAGTATTCTAATAAAATTATAGCACATGGCTAACAGAATGGTGAAACGGCTAAAAATTAATTTTTATTTTATTCATTCTTCAAAAACCTTTTATATATAATCAAACAAGCACAGCGATATCGCTGTGCTTGTCTCTTTTGCTTCTAAGGTCCGATGACACCCTGGAAAACAAGGCCCTGTTCAAAACTGATCACTTTCAACATATTTTTATCTTTTACAAAAACACTCTTATATTGGGAATGACCTTCCGCATCTTGTAAAATGATAATCCGTATGTTTTGATTATTCTCCACAACCTGCATCTGGTAATCATCTGCATCCACCTGTTCATCCAATATGTCACTTTCGGGGTACATCCCGTAGGCAACACTATGAAGCTCTTCGTTCATATGCTTCTTCTCTGCTTCAACTGCTTTAACTTTCGACCCCGAATCAGCAGCTTCTATTTTTCCGGTAACCTGCGCGGAATCTGTACACGCTGCTGATGCAAACAACATCGCTCCAGCAGCTGTACTCAAAAATAGTGATCTCATTACTAAATCCCCTTTCCTTTTCGGGTTATTTCCATCATAGTGAAGCTTTTTGATAAAAGGATTGGAGAATCATTAGAAATCCCTGAGAAATCAGTGGAAAATTTGCGGCAGTGCTGTAATCATTCTGTAAGGAATGGGGGACCATGTCTGACACTCTGCTTAGCTGTGCTGGTTTCGGTAATAAAAACAGAGTCCAACTGCTTTGCTTATTTTCATATATCAACAGTTCAAAGCAAATCAGAGAGTTGTTTTACCAAGAGTGTAGATGCCTTTTCGGATTCTTTTATTCTTCTGGTGATTTATCCTATCTTCTGCAGATAAATATTCTCTTCTGTTGATATTATCGCTCATCTGCAGATTTTTCCTGACTTCTGTTGATATTTTCATTAGTCCGTTGATTTAATTGGTTTTCTGCAGATTTCTGGCTTCTCCTGCCGATATTCGACATGATTCCTTCATCCTAGAATAGATAAAAAAGCCGATCCAAAACCGACCGACTTTTTTATTTTATAGTTATTCTATTATTTAATAATTAATACCGGACAATTTGCCTGTTGTAGAACCCTGTTGCTGACACTACCGAGAAATACTTGTTTGACATTGCCAAGCCCTCTGCTCCCGACAATGATTAAATCAACATCATGGTTCTCAGCGTATTCGCATATTGTTGTCCCTTCATTACGATGGACGTCTTCAATGATAACATCTGTTGTGATTGTTATTCCATCAGCTTCGAATTCTTTCTTAATTTCTTCCAACTCTGGTCGAAGATTTTCAGCAAGCTCCCACTGAATGTTTCTTGCCATCGTTATATTTGCGCTTGGGCCAGACTGGGACACAACCGATATCACATGAACTTCTGTTTCCGGAACCCCGGCTGCTTGTAACCTGGCATCCTGAAGCGCTTCTTTACTCAGTACTGACCCATCATATGCCACTAAAATTTTACGTTTCATACTAAGCACTCCCTTTTTGAGATTCAGGAAACTATAAACCTTTCCCTATTTATAGTTTATCATTTTTCGGAGCTGGATAGTGGCGTACTTATTAACTTTTTGTGAATTTTGTAAAAATAAAATGAAAAATGGACCGTTGTTTGTCTGAGTTTACCGCTTAACAACTGGGAATAATCGACATCAGCGTCAGGATAGGACATGGTGTCAGACACTGTCCCACTAGCCCTTTTTCTTCGCCAGCTCATCACGATCCAAAGCCCGCGGCGGTTCTTCCATCCAGCCATGTTTAATCAAAATATTGGCGCCGTCCTCTGCGTACTTCAGAATTTCACTCATTAGCCTGTAATATGTTGTACCGAGGTCTCTTCTTGGACTCGTGGACATGCTTGTACCATAAAAGCCAATGCTCAATGCAATCAATTCGGTACTGTAAAACATCATTAACTTATCGGAAAACGTATATGTCGTGGAATCAGTCACTGCATCTTCCATTCTTGTCGAGGTGGGAATATCATCCTCGTGAAGAATCGAACCAAAAACTTCACAGTGTTTTTGTGCGATTTCCTTTCCTCTGACCAAATACTTCCGGACATCCGTATTGGTGGCCACCTGACTGAATCCGACCATCATGGCTGCCCCCATTGCGTTGCGCGTGTAATTGCCAAACAGATTATTAATTTCAGGACCTGTCAATGGCCTTCGTTCGCCAAAGTATCCCGTCAGGAAACTTTGATTCTTTACAAAATCATAACTTTCCGGTTTCGGAAGCGAGGGATACATAGTATAAAGACCCTTCGTCTGCAAAGTATTGTTGATCGTTTTAAGAAATTCAATTAAGTCCTTCAGAGATTCCGCAAAAAAATTGTAAACATCTTCTCTCCCGGTTAACGACAAACTGACACTATGAGCCTGCATAGCAACCTGGACACTTTGATGCATATAATTCAATGTGAATGAGTCAGAATATAGCCTTGGGGCATTAACATCTACATCTTCATCTAAATTAAATCCATAAGGGACCGGATAATTTTCGTTATTAAAGATGTCTCTGATTTTTGTAATATGAGACTGGGCCAAATTCAGCCCGTGCTGTACAAGCTGACTCGCCTCATTATCCTCTGTTTTCGCCAATAAGTATTGTAACTGGCATGCCAGCGCACAATCGTTCACATACGTTGACCAAAGCTGTGTGAGTTCTGCCGATGTCAGTGATTGATTCTCTAAATTCACTCGGGCACCTCCTGACGATTCATAATCATATTTTTATCATCCAGGAATTTTTTATGTATGATGAACTTAGAATTTCGCATTAAAAAATTAATTCTCGCGTATTCACATCGCGCGAAATCCAAGGAGTCCCGCGCGATTTCTTGTGGTCATCGCACGAAATCACGAGGCTGTCGCGCGATATCCCGTGAGCGTTGCGCGAAATCAGGGAAGTCTCGCGCGATTTCCTGAGCTGTCGCGCGATTTCGTGCCAACCTCGCGCGAATTGCTTAACCTCCTCAAACCCTTCAATTCCCAACCCCACCGTAAAATCACAATAGTTACCCACAACAACCCGTGGAATTTTATAGTATCCTAAACATTAAAAAAGCCGACCCATTATGGAACGACTCTTAAAACATAACCTGTATTTATCCCGCTTTAGCGGGAAGTATGGCACCCGCCTCAAAATTTAAGGAAAATGCCCGATTCTGTTCAACTGACACTCAGCAGAAAAAACCGATCCGCTGAAAGACGTTTGACTGATAACTTTATTTCATAATCAGAACCGGGCAATTGGATCCCTGTACAATTTGATAGCTGACACTGCCCAGCAGCAATTTCTTTACGGCGCCCAGACCGCGGCTGCCGGCAATAATTAAATCAATAGCATTCTCATCAGCATACTCACAGATTTTAGTCCCCGCATTACGGTTGTTATGGGCAATAACAATATCTGTGTAAACCGGTATCGATTCTGCATCGAACTCGCGGTTAATCCGCTCCATATCGGGCCGGAGATTTTCTGCCATTTCATATTGAATATTTTCTGATATCTTGGCATTTGTACCAGGGCCCGCCATTGTCACAATCGAAACAACGTGCACTTCTGTTTCCGGCACCCCGGCAGCCTGCAATTTAGCTTCCTGAAGCGCTTTTTCACTCAAATTTGACCTATCATATGCAACTAATATATTTCGTTTCACAGCAAGCACTCCTTTAAAAGGGATTAAGAAACCATGAATCTTTTCCTATCTCTATTATACCATTGTTACGTCGGAAATACGACCATACTTATTCCATAAAATTCCAATAACATGCAATATCAAGGACCTTATCATTATTTATGTCAAAATGCTATGATATGTATACAAATTAAAAATAAAGATTCGTGGTTCGAATGTCGTCAATTAAGGAGACTCAAATATATGTTTACAAGAAAACGCCTTTTAATGACCGCAGCCATTTCATTACTTGCCGGACTGGCTCTTGCTATCACCGGATATGCGAAGCTATTTCCCCGGGATACGCATATCATTTTAATCACATTAAGCGTTATCTGCTTTCTCTTATCAAACATTGCCCCAAAAGAGTGATATTGAAAAAATTCCATAAGCTCCTTTTCCTGAATTTTCATCTTCTGTTGCTGTTTATAGCCCTTTATAGGCGGGAATAGATTACAACTATCCTGTTAACTTAATAAAGGAAAGGAGACTATAGATGACACCCGATCAAATAGGATTCGCATTATTATATCTGGGATTATTTCTGTTAATTGGTAAATGGATTAGAGTCCGCGTGAAATGGATGCAGAACTTATTCCTGCCATCATCCGTTATTGGCGGGTTTCTCGCTCTGATTTTGGGTCCGCAAGTGCTCGGAAACATCATGAAAAATTTCACGGGTGAGGATTCACCCTGGGCAACAGGAATTCTTACCCCCGAAGTTATGGATGTTTGGAGCCCATTGGCAGGACTTATGATCAATGTTGTCTTTGCCACATTGTTTTTGGGAACAGTACTCCCCAATCTGAAAAAAATATGGAATATCGGTGGACCGCAACTCGCATTTGGCTGGACACTCGGCTGGGGGCAGTATGTTTTTGGTTTACTGCTGTCTGTCCTGATCCTGGTACCATTCTATGACATGCCGCCGTTTGTCGGCGCCCTGATTGAAATGGGCTTTGAAGGCGGGCACGGGACAGCAGCCGGACTTCAGGGAACATTTAAAGAACTTGAATTTGCTGAAGCATATGATCTAGCTATCGGTCTCGCGACTGTTGGTATTTTATCGGGTGTCATCATCGGGATTGCCGCTATCAACTGGGCAGTGCGAAAGAATCACACAAGAGTTATCAGTAGTGTAAAGGAGTCATCTGAACTGAAAAAAGCAGGCATTGTGGAGTTTGAAAATCGTGAGGCAGCAGCAAAAATGACAGTGCGGCCTGAATCAATCGAACCACTCTCTCTGCATTTTGCGATGATTGGAATCGCCATCCTGGTTGGTTATGCATTGCTCCAGGGCATAACCTGGCTGGAAGGTGTAATCATCGGATCCGATTTTATGACCTATGTCCCGCTTTTCCCACTTGCCATGATTGGCGGAATAATTGTGCAGCTGATTTCCACCAAGATTGATAAGGCGGATATTCTGGACCGGCAGATGGTCATGCGGATACAGGGCTTTGCACTTGATGTGCTGATATTGGCAGCAATCGCAACGGTTTCACTTGATGTCATAGGTAAGTATCTTGTCCCATTCCTGCTTCTTTCACTCATTGGTATTGCCTGGAATGTGTTTGGCCTCTTCTTCATTGGACCACGTATGATACCATCATATTGGTTTGAAAGAAGTATTGGTGATTTCGGCCAGTCAATGGGGATTACAGCAACAGGGCTACTGTTAATGCGTGTTGCCGACCCGGAAATGAAAACACCAGCGTATGAAGCTTTTGGCTATAAACAGCTTGTGTTTGAACCATTCCTGGGCGGTGGTCTCGTCACGGCACTGTCTGCACCGCTCGTCTTTCAATTCGGCCCGTTACCATTCCTCATCTTTGCAGCCGTGATGCTGGCAATCGGTTTATTAGTTGGTCTGCTTTATTTCGGAAGAATGAAGAGCTGATCTGTCCTCCATTCCGCGCTTTCATTAAGAAAAGGTTATCCCAACGTTTTCGGGATAACCTTTTCTTATTTATATACTAAGACTAATTCTGCCTGCCCTTCTGCGGCAAAGTCTTCTCCTTGACATTGTGAATCCATGCCTTGTCGTTATCCATCATTTTCTTAGCGGCATAAATCGTCAGGAATTGTATAGCGATAATCGGTATGCCCATAAGCCCTGAAAGAACTTCCAGCGGTGCCAGACCGCCTATCCGCATCAGAAGAAGTGCCAATACTGTAATAATCGCTGCTACAATGATTCTCAGCGCTCTTGATGGTTCGGCTTTACTCATGTTCTTAGTGCCTGTGTAAGATGCGATGGTATATGTCGTCGAATCCAATGTTGTTGTCAAAAAGATGGTTGCAATGATGATAAACATGACAAGAACAACCGACCCTAAAGGCAGGTTCGATAATATTTCCGGTATCGCTGCCATCGTATCTTCCTGCACAATGTCCAATACAGGGGTTTCCCCGTTAAGGTACTGATATGCACCAAGGCCGCCCAGAACTCCTGTTGCCATCCATGAAAGAAGGGTTGGTGCGAGTAAATAAGTCAATATCATTTCCTTGATGGTCCTGCCTCTGGATATCTTAGCAGCAAACACACTATGCAGCATCGCCCATGTGGCACTGTAGGCAAACCAGAAGACTGTGTTGCTGACAATATATGTGGACCCTCCCATGTTGGTAGAATCCGTATAGATCGATATATCAATATAGTTTGCCAGTAAATGACCGACACTGTCCGTGAAAAAGTTCAGGATGAATATCCCGGGACCAATGATCATGACGAATAAAGCAAATAAAGCAGCCAGGTACATGTTAAGGGTACTCAACCGTTTAATCCCCTTCTCAATTCCCATGTAAGCACTTATTGAGAAAAAGAATACCCAGGCGATCGTCACGATCAGAGTTAACGTGAACGTTATTTCAATATTCATCAGTTCAGCCACATTATAAGTGACAATTGGAGCTCCCAAACCTAACGTAACCGCTGCACCTGAAAGAATACTGACAAGAAAGATGACGTCCAGAACTTTACCACCGAGGCCATCCACAAACTTATCGCCAAAAACATCACGGCATGCTTCAGAGATGCGCATAAATGGTTTCCTGCGTACGTGCAAAATATAGGCCATAGCAGGAGCCGCCATGACAAAGATGGCAAACACTTGAACACTCCACATAAACATACTGTAGGCATTTCCCCACAGCAGTGCTTCTGCGGATCCTGCTTCAGCGCCAAACGGCGGATCAACCGCTACGTTCGCCCATTCGGTCATACCGGTTCGCATAATCGTCGAACCAAGACCCATCGCAATCAAAATCGAAGCATACTCAAACAAATTGAAACGTGGTTTTTCATTCGGATCACCCAGTACAACATTGCCGTATTTGGAAAACGATAGGTATATCCCTGCTATTACCAGAATAATGGCGTACCATATGTAGCCCCATGTAAACACATTTACAATCTGATCAAAAATACTGTTCAAGAGTTCCAGCGATTTCTCCTCATACATCGCAAAAGGAATACAGATAAGGATCATGATAATTAGGGACGGGGCAAAAATCCTATGGTCAATAAGCTTGCTGCTCAATCCTTTACCACCATTTCCTTTCAACCAAGAAACCTCCAATCAGAAATTTGGGGACAAAAACCGTCCTTTTGTCCCATTTTAATACAAATAAATATATTGTACCTATTTCCACATGATTATATTTATAAACTTAGATTAATGATGAAAAGTTATACAGACAGTATCCTGGACTGCCGAGAGGGTTTCAAGTTGTATGCTTACATTCTCTGTAACTCAACTGTAAAGCTATAATAATGTATATTTTCATAAAAGCAGTCCAAAATATCAACAAGAAACATACTTTAATCGGAGGATAAAAGATGTCTAATTTTGCACAGATTTTTGAAGCAGCATCGAATGTTTTTCAATCGCTTACAGATAACAAAAAAGACCCATTACATATAGGTGAAGCCATGTCGTGTTGGACATACCTTGCTTTTGTAAACAATATCATGACTTATGAAGAAATAGGCCTTAACACAACGACAGACTCCGGTGTAAGAGAACTTTATCAGGATGGGTTAAAAATAGCAACTTCTCACAAACAACAGCTATCAAAACTGATGAAGGAAGAGGGGGTCAATATGCCGCTTGCCCCGGAAAGCAAGCCGTATTCCGACCCCAGCGCTGTGCCAATCGGTGCGAGATTCACTGATTTCGAGCTGGCAAACACAATTAACATCAACTTTGTGATAGCAGCCGATATGTGCGCAGCCGCTGCAAGTCAATGCCTCCGCACCGATGTTGGCCTTATGTTCGTCAAATTCCAGACCGAAAAATTAGCCATGGGATTTAAAGCCAAAGAATTAATGAAAAAGAAAGGCTGGCTTATTATCCCGCCCTCTTTCCAGCCACCCGGGACACCACACCCGAAAAAATGAGTGGACAGGGACCTGACACACTGTCCCACTTCCCTGGACTTAAAAAGCATGGTACCTTAATTTTTTATGTACAGATATTGGAGATTGTTTCAATTCAGTTCGCGAGTCTCCGGTTATTAACGTTTCCCGACTTCGCCTCCTGCCATTCCAACCTGCGAAAACTACTGCTCGCCGGCACTTGAGTCAAAACCTATCCGGCTTAAAAGGTCCTAGATATCTATCATTACAACAGATTCACCAGAGCCCGACCTTTAATACCATTGTTCAACTGCCGGCTTATTGCTAAAATAAATGCCAGAGAGGTGACGGATGATGAGCCCTTCAAATCAAAACCGGCCTGTTGTTTTAATTACCGGTGCGTCTGGCGGATTCGGCATGTTGACAAGCCTGGCATTCGCCAAGGCTGGGTATAAAGTACTTGCTTCAATGCGGAATTTATCGAAAAAAGAAAAGTTGCTGGAAAGGGCACGGGAAAAGGACGTCGAAGCCAACATTAAATACATTAGGCTGGACGTCACCAAGCAGAGTGATGTTGATTCTGTAATTCCGGGAGCCATCGAGCATTTCGGGCGTATCGATGTATTAGTGAACAACGCAGGGTATGCTGCAGGCGGTTTCATCGAAGAATTGCCACTTGAGGAGTGGAGTCAGCAGTTTGATACGAATTTCTTTGGATTGATTGCTGTAACCAAGGCCATCCTTCCCCATATGAGAAAACGACAGCACGGAACCGTCATTAATATCTCCAGTATCAGTGGCAGAATGGCGCTCCCCGGTCTGGGACCGTATTCTGCATCCAAATATGCTGTTGAAGGGTTCAGTGAGGCACTAAGGCTTGAAATGCTGTCATATGGAGTTCATGTCGTATTGGTTGAGCCCGGTTCCTATCAGACCGATATCTGGTCAAAAGGCATGGACCATTTTAATGCTGACCCCGAGTCTGCATATAAAGAGAAAAACGAAGCGTTAATGAAAATTGTCAACCATATCGCCAAAACAGCCGACAACCCGGAAGAAGTGGCACGGTTGATCGTCAAAGTCGCTCAAGAAGACAATCCCAACCTTCGTTATCCCATCGGTAAAAACGTCAAAACCATAACACGGTTAAAAAATCTGCTGCCATGGAGATGGCTGGAACGTGCGATTATGAAAAAAATAAGTCCGCGTAAATAGCGAATGTTTTATTCGAGCCGAAGTTTCCACTCCCACCTTTCCAATCACCAACCGAAATGCTATCATGAATCTACAATCAAGCGGCGAAAAGCTGCCTTACCTTGGCCGCCATTACCTTCTGAAAGTTCATCGTGAAACTGTTGTGCATGTATCCTTAACGTTTTACCAGAACAGGTTCATCGCTGCCGCGCCGTTAAACTGGTCCCAAGAACAAGTGCAAGAAGCTCTGAAGGACCAGTTTATTCAATGGTACCGGCAGCAGGCTGACAGCCGCGGTTTAACGGTATGGGGCTGCATTGTATCGGTTATTGCTGGTCAGCTTCTCTGAATCAATTAAAAAAGCGGGATTACTTCTTTTGATTTGACACGACCGCAGCCACTAATGATCCAAACGAAATCATCAAAATCAATGTTTCAAATACTGACATATATCGTCATCCTTCCTTTTTGAATCAGGAACTTATTCGATCCTTCTCTGCACTATTCCCATCGATTGCTCTGCAACGTTCTGAGACAGAATCGATTGCCATTATTTCAAAAATGCCGGATTAAGACGTCTGGAACATATGCCATAATGTTTTTGATATGTTGTTTTCAATTTTATTATGTTTAAGGATATGTGAAACGCGGCTTGTCCTATGACACCGGATTACAAAAATTTACTTTCACAAGCAGTTCACAAATTAAGCAAAAACTTAATCTTCCTCCAGATAAATACACTGATGCAATGGCGGGCAGCCAAGAACCATCCATATTTTGATGAACAATTCCAGTCTGGGCTGAGAAACATTATTAACGATTTTACTGACATTGGGCGGCTTCATGTCTAACTGCTCGGCAATGTCCTTAATATAAATATCTTTTTGCTTCGCTATTTCTTTAAACCGATTTTTAATAACAGACTGACTGCCATGTTCGATCAATGGGTTAATCGGCCTGAAATGATTGATTTGTTCCATTTTATCGATGATACAACCAACCACAAAATCTTCAATCTGATAATTGTCATCCCGATTTTTATCCCGGTGGCGGTTGATTAAATTTTCCAGTTCAGTCAGTTCTTTCAGATGTTCATATGTATCGTCCTTGAGCCGAATCGTTATTTCTTTCATGTATAGATCACCTCAAAATTGGACAAGGTATAAGCGGAAAGGATGATGAACATGACGGACTTTTTCGCAATAAATGCTAATGATAAAGAAGAAGATGTCATCGAAACGCTGCACGAAACGTTTGATAAAGGCAGAAACGGCTAATTTAAGGTATACAGTCCCGTCTCTTAAAGACATATTCGTGATATTGATTAAAAATACCTCTGAGATTTTTTATATGTCTGGTATAACTTTGAGATGAAGGACAGCGTATGCAAAAAGGAGCATAACACCATCATTTGGATGTTATGCTCCTGTGTTCTCTTATTTTTTAAACGTTGTAAGCTTTATAACAGTTTTCATAAACTCATCGAATGAGGCAAAATGTCTATGCCGCTGGTTGTACCATTTTCTGATCGTTTCTGCCAGCCAATACGGAATAGAAGTTCCATCAATTAAATGGTAATACGCTTCATATCCCTTTTTTAAATGTTCCCACCGGAAATCATTCCCCGGCTGTATATATTCAGAGACATCAATTATTCTGGCTCTGCCGTTTTGCAGTAAAATATTTTTTAAATGCATATCGCGCGGGTTCAACCCTCTTTTACGCACATGCTCTCTTGCATCTTCCACGTCTTTGACAACCTGATCGGGAATATGAATACCTTGCAAAAGGCAGTCAAAAAGTGTAGTTCCTCCCTCGTAACTTAAAACGAGGTATTTATCGTAAGCGGCAAAACATACTGGAAAATAAGGGGAGCCACTTAGCGTATTATAAATATCTTTTTCAGCTTTTATCTTGGATACTTTGTCCTTCGCATATACTTTAAATGCATAAGACGGAGCGTAAAAGTGCTGAAAAACCGCTGCGTCCGTCCCCACCCCAACACATTTCAATTCATCAGAGTGACCGGAAATGGTGACAGGTTTATTGTCCGAATTTGAAAAAACGGTTATTTGGGAAAGCGAATCATGTGCAATGTCCCATTTGTTTTTCATATCGATGCTCCTCGTCTCACTGATTTGCTTTCCTTGTAAAGTTACGTTATGGGAATACAAGCATTAAATATCCTCACACACACCATTATGATAAAAAAAGAATCCGGAGTAAATATGTGATAAATGTGATTAACCTATGTTGTTCGTTAGTTCACTATTTCCTTCACTCTGCCTACAGCTCCATTCTCCAGCATTACTTTGATGCCATGTGGATGTGCAGCAGAATTGGTCAATATTCTGGATACGATGCCTTCCGTCAATTTTCCGGAACGCTGATCCTGTTTTTGTACAATGCGCACGTTTTGTCCAGGCTTTATATTTTCTCTTCTGATTCCCGACATATTAAAATTAACTCCTTCGTTAGCTTTCGCAGATTAAAACTTGCTATGGAGCGATCTTTCACATCTTCACACTATAATAGCAGAAATGACAGTATTTGTTGTAAGTGTGATGTTTTTAACTACAAAATACAATCAGATAAGCAATATGAATCCTTTCCCGGAATGGGAAGAGCTGGAGCATAACATCTGAAATTGGATGTTATGCTCCATTTTTTCCTGTTTCACTGATTAACTTTTCGTTTCAAATCATGGTTTGTTACAGAAGCAAGTTGCTGCTTCAATGTTTCAATTTCCTCTTTTAAGTGACTTATTTCATCTGTCCGTTTCTTTATATCTTTGATTAACTTGTTTTGATTTTTTTGTTTTTCTTCGATGATTCCAACCAGGTGCTGCTGATCTTCAACATTGCTGACGATTTTCCCGATGGTCTGCATCATCGTTAACATGTTTACTTTATCGTTTTCATTATGAGTATTCTCAGACATATCTTGTATATTCTCCAGTCTTATAGGAAAGGTGCTGTTTGCCAATATTTCCCTAATTTGCTGTCTTTCATAATTTTGTTCTTTACATTGCTTAATGAACTTCAAAACATCGACTCCATCAGGTCGATAATAGGTGACATTGTTCAGTTTTGTTTTCGGGACATAAACATTAAAATCTTGAATCCATTTTTTCAACGTATATTTGTGAACCCCAACAATATGGCTCAAACTCTCTATACTTAAAAATTCCAATGTTTCATCGTCTCCCTCTTTATCATTTGAACCCTTACACCCTTATGATAAAAAGAGAATTTGGAACAAATATGTGATAAATGTGGAAAAAATAAGTGATGAACCACTGTTTTGCATTCATTACCATATAAAAAAGAGTATAGCACTTTCACGTGATGCCATGCTTCTACATCAATACGCTATATGCTTATAATGCACTTCTGCCAGTTCCATCAGCTGGCGGGCAAGGTGTTCAACCTGTCTGGATGGGCAATTGCTGGCACGGAGCTGGCGTTTAATGCGTTTGTGCATTTCGCGTTTGACGTCATCTTTGAACGTCCGGTCGCATCTATCATCGGCCGCCTGAACGCGATGTCAGGGAAACTACGGGGTACTTTCTCTTATTAAGGAATAGCGCCTGATCGTTGAAAATGATTAAACGGTTCTGTTCCCCTTATTATATGGTAAAGCATTTCTGAATACTATAAAGTCCATAAACCATCTTTTAATATTCTTCCTTACTTGTATCTACTTAATATCTCTTCTGGAATATGACAATAATTATTTGGACATCTAGCTAACCTATCTTGATGCTCTTCTGCATTGCTTCATTAAAAATTGAATTAAGGATTTCCTTGTATCCTGCGAAGGGATAACGATCATTTTCCTCGCTAACCTGGACTGTTTCATCATAGTTATCTGCCCATAGATTAAATCCTTTATTGCTTAACATAAGTGTCCCCCCCAAATTATTGATGTTCCGCAATATGAGTACCATTTATTCCTTGAAAAATGTAGTTTTTTAAATAACTACCGGTAGATGTATACAACAATCACATCGAACGTGATATAATAAGTCAAGTAGTATCCCTTTTTTGAATTGTGCATTTTCTCTGTGGCTTAGAAGTCTACTAGGTTTTGATTGAGTGGATCTCATTTGTGCAAATCATTTACAGATGTTGCTTTGAAACAAAAACTGATCAAGTTTTCAAAACAAGATTAAAGGGAAATTTCTGAAACAACCGTTCATCAAAATTGAAAGGAAGAAAAAAGGTGCCTTTGAGAAAGAACCTAATTTTTATCTTTGTTATTGTAGGTATAATGTTCATAGGGATAGGCTGTTCGATTAATTCACAAACTGACCAAAAAAATAACAGTAACCATTCGCACATATCAGTCAATGTGGAGAAAAAAGAGAATCCAGGGCGCGACGACTATGAACGATTGGTGGACGCTTATCAAAAAAATAAAGAAAAATTTATCAACCTTTTAAAAAATGGCGCCAATCCAAGCGCAGAAAAAAATGGCGTTCCGATTCTATTTGATTTCGCTTTCTCAGGCGAAACAGAAGCCATTAAAGAACTCATCAAATATGGCGCTGATCCGGATTCGATGAATTCATATCAAACAACATCTGTTGCTATGGCTGCAGCAAAAGGTCACATCGATACCGTGAAAGTTTTGTTAAATGCGGGTGCTGATCCCAATTTAACCGACAAAGAGGGGAAAGGTGCATTAACAAAAAACCTAATCGGGACAGAAATGGGTGATATTCTGCAAGAAGCAGGTGCAACTTTATATCACTTATCGGTATAACTTGGAAATATCCAAGTTATTTTTAATGGCTATAAAATAACCGCATATAGAAATGGCCCACATACAGAAGAAAAGGCACTCCTCGAGGGACATCTTTATTAAATGAAGCGACTTTATTATCACTGATCACCCTATTGTGACCCCGAAATTATGGAACTGGTTCCAATGCTTACGTAATGTTTCACGGCCTCGGTAAATTCTTGTTTTAACCGTTCCAATGGGAATCTGCATGATGTCACTTATATCCCTCAGTGACAAATCCTCCATATATTTCAGTACAATGGCCGAGCGATATTCTGGTGCTAACCGAAAAATTGCCCTCTGTACAGTATCCTGCAATTCCATTCCGATTACTTGATCCTCCGGCAATTGATTATTGTCAGGAATCCGAGTATCCATCGTCATACCTTCCGCACCAGCCACTTCAGCATCCAAATAATAATCCGGCTTTTTCTTTTTCAACCGATCAATTGTTAAATTTGTGGCAATGCGGAACAACCAGGAAGAAAATTTTTTATTGCTGTCATGACTGTTAATGTTCTGATATGCCCGCAAAAAAGCTTCTTTGGCAAGATCTTCTGCTTCATAGCTGTTTCCGATCAGTCGGAAACAAATTCGGTAAACCTCATGTTGGTAGAGCTCGATTAACTCACTAAAAGCAAGTTGGTCTCCTTGTTTCACTTTTTTGA
>NZ_DATGTT010000100.1:0-8596 GCF_035301675.1 Lentibacillus sp.
AAGGCCGGAAGGGGCTGTCGTTCGGCCACGCACCATATGTTGGTCACTTCCGCAAATATTAGTTGTTACAACCTTTAGGATAACGCCATGTTCACATTTACGGCCGACGTTTAATGGGTTGACCCCTGGTCCGTCTCGTAAAACGAGGTCTGGGTAACTGGTATCTTCTATTTCTACCACACCAGGTCTTTTATAGACTACAGCTTTATTCGTCATTGTTAAACTCCTCCTAACATTCAATTATTTCCAATCAAAAAAAGAGCCATCATTTTTACTAAGGTGTAAAAAATTAATTTCCTCCTTTTATAAAATGTTGTTAGGTGTGTCTAAGCTGTGTTACTACCAATATCATAAACGGGATTTTCTATTAGGTAAAATGCTTAAAAATGATGTCAGACATCTGGAAAAACGATAGCCTTCTATCATGATTACGCAGGCTTTTGAAAAAAATTACTTTATTTGATGTTCACATTGAAAACAGGTTTGCTTAATGGCGGATAAACAACATCTGTAAAACTCTCGATTGTTTCGATGAACTTTCCCATTGTATTCGTTAAGTACGAATCCGCTCGTCTGATAAATACAGTTGATATGTTGCTGTACTTTTCAGGTATGGTATGACACTGAATGGTACCTTCCATTTCTAAATGGGTGACGGTAGATTGCGGGACCAGGCTGATACCAAGTCCGGAGATAACACTTCCTAAAATGGTTTCTAAAGTTCCGAATTCCATTACCTTAGCATGAAACACACCTTCCGCTCTAAGCCAGTTTTCCAAACGGAACCTGTAACTGCACCCTGTATTGAAAACGAGGAGCGGTTTATTCTTTAGCGTATCAAATGGAATTTCTTCGCTGTCAGATATGAGAACTAGTTTTTCTTTAAAAACTTCGACCTGTTCAATATCTGGGTGCTTATCGAATCCTGTAACAAAGGCTCCGTCCAGTTTTCTTTTCATAATTTTATCGATTAATTCTGTCGTTACACCAGTTATAAGTGATAAATCAACATTGGGATAATTTTTGTGGTAACTGGATAAAATCAATGGTAATTTAATGACAGTTTCAACTGTTCCAATATCCAGTGTACCTGAGGGATTATCAGAATCCTGAATAGCTTTGACCATCTCATCTATCATGCGCAGAATTTTTTCTGAATAAGTTAAAAGTCTTTTTCCCTCTGAATTCAAGGTTGTTCCGCGGCTATGTCGATGAAACAGTTGCGTTTGTAAATCTGATTCCAATAATTTTATTCTGGCTGTGATATGGGATTGCACAAAATTTAATTCATTTGCTGCTTTGCTGATGCTGCTGTGATACGCAACACTTTGAAAAATACGCAAATCTTTAATCTCCATTTTGAACCCCCTCTAAAATAAACGTACTGTTATATCTAATAATTTTCCGCGATGATGATAATAGTTATCTTCCACATTATAGATATAGGTAGTTTCATTTTATAGTAGATTGAAAATATTAACAAGTGTGAAAATTAAGGAGGCATGCTGGAGTAAATTTCTAGGGAGTCATTCCAAATCTATAATAATGATAAGACTTATCATTTCTAATTATTATACATTTCATAAAGCACCGGCTATAATTGGTGATAAATAATTAGTTTATTTCGAATATTATAAACTCGAAAATGATACTAAACTATTTTGGAACGATCCTCGTGAAAGAACCCAAAACGACGAGACGGTGCAAATCTTTTTCTTTATCATTGTTGGAAGCGCTTACAGTCCTTGGTAACTCAAATAATTAGTGGAGAGGTGCTACATTATCATGATGTCAGAGGAGCAAATAAAAAGTGAGGTCGTGTTAGAGGAACCTGGAGGAGATAAAGAGGATATTGATGTGGCGGGATTGAAAAAGACAGTATTTGGTGCGGCGATCGGAAATCTGATTGAGTGGTTTGATTATGCAACATATGGTTATTTAGCCACCGTTATTGCAGCAGTGTTTTTTGCACCGGGTGACAAGACTGCGGCATTACTATCCACCTTTGCCGTGTTTGCAGTTTCCTTTGTCGTCCGTCCGCTCGGAGGAATAGTTTGGGGTTACTATGGTGACAAACTTGGTCGGAAAAAGATTTTAGTTTTAACGGTAATTATTATGTCACTTGCAACTTTCTCAATTGGGCTGATACCGGGTTATGCTTCTATTGGTATCGGAGCACCATTTTTGCTTCTGGTCTGCCGCTTAATTCAAGGCTTTTCAGCATCCGGAGAGTATGCCGGGGCGGCTGCATTTATAGCTGAGCATGCGCCAGATAAAAAAAGAGGTCTATTAGTCAGTATGGTACCGGCAAGCACGGCTGCGGGACTTGTGCTAGGGGCCATTGTAGCTTCACTCCTGGAATTTAATCTTTCCCCCGGATCATTGCAAAGTTGGGGATGGCGTATCCCGTTTCTAATGTCCGGTCCGCTCGGTATAATCGCGCTGTTTATTCGTTTGAAACTTGAGGATCCGGAAATTTTCAAAGAAATGGAAGCACAAGAAAAGGATGTGAAGGAGAAGAAAAAGTCTCCGATGCTTCAAGGAATTAAATCAAATTGGCGACAAGTTATGGCTGCGTTCGGGGTTGTCTCCTTAAACGCCGTTGGTTTCTACATCATTTTGACATACATGCCAACATACCTATCAGAGGAATTAGGCTTTAATGGTGCGGCTTCTATATTAACGACTATTTTATCACTTGGATCTTATGTACTTTTTCTGCCAATCGTTGGTTCTATTGCAGACAAATATGGCAGAAAGCCGGTTCTGATTACGGCATGCGTTCTGTTTGTTTTGCTCACCTATCCGATTTTTGTCATGCTTTCTTGGGGAGGTGCGTTTGCAATACTGGCGCAAATCCTGCTCGGTGCAATATTAGCGGGTAATGATGGGGTACTCGCTACCTTCTTGACCGAGATGTTTCCGACAAATGTGCGCTATAGTTGCTTTGCCCTATCATTTAACTCAAGCAATGCCCTCTTTGGGGGAACTGCACCATTTGTGGCAACATTCCTGATCGTAACGACTAATAATACATTTGCACCGGCTTTCTATCTAATGGGCGCCGCAATCGCTGCTTTCATTGCACTGTTCTGGACAAAAGAAACAGCGAATCAGCCATTAAGGCAGGAATAGTGCCACACGGTTGAAATGTTGACTCACTACTTCTGCTCCGGTCACCGCAAATGGAATACACTCGCTTTCCGAGGGCTACTGAAGCCGTGCCCGCGGAAAGCGTCCACCTGCAGTGGAAATCAACTGTTTTAGCACAGACCCAGCTAGCCCGGATTTTGAGTACAGCTAGGGTAAGTATTTAATTGCACTGCACTAGGAAGCTTTTATTAAAAATGAAGGGGGGTGATCGGCCACTGTAATAAGTTTTTCAGCTTATAATGAAAAACAAGAAGGAAATTTCAAATTAAAAAATGGAAGGGGTATACAAATGCAAAAAATAACGAATCTGGAAAGAACTAAAATAATTGAAAATGGGGAAAGGGTGTCACCAACCTTTTCTAAACAAGAGATGGAAAATAGGAATTATATTTTGCGTAGAAATATGGCTGAGTTAGGAATAGATGCAGTGCTATTTACTTCCTATCATAACATTAATTATTACAGTGATTTCCTTTATACATCATTCGGAAGATCCTATGCACTTGTAGTAACCCAGGATAAACATTATACAGTTAGTGCGAATATCGATGGTGGTCAACCGTGGCGCCGCAGCTATGGGGACAACATTGTATATACTGATTGGCAAAAAGACAATTACTTACACGCCGTTCAGAAAGTATTAGGTTCAACCGTGCCTAAACGACTCGGTGTGGAAGATGATCATATGACACTTGAAATACGCAGCAAAGTAAAGGAAGCGTTTCCCAACGCTGAACTAATAGATATTTCTAAAGTAACGATGCGTCAACGGATGTTTAAATCCCAAGAAGAAATCACAGTGATTAAAAACGGTGCACATGTTGCTGATATCGGCGGTGCTGCAGTTGTCGAGGCGATCAAAGAGGGGGTGCCGGAGTACGAGGTAGCCCTTCATGGTACACAAGCGATGACTCGGGAGATTGCTCGTATTTATCCACATGCTGAACTGAGAGATTCATGGGTATGGTTCCAATCCGGTATTAATACAGACGGTGCACATAACTGGGCTACTTCCCGCAAAGTAGGGCGCGGAGAAATTCTTAGTTTAAACTGTTTTCCAATGATTGCCGGCTACTATACAGCCTTGGAGCGTACTTTGTTTTTAGAAGAAGTTTCCGAGAGACATCTTGAACTGTGGGAAATTAACGTAAAAGTACATGAAAGAGGACTGGAGTTACTGAAACCGGGTGTAAGATGTATGGATGTCGCTGCTGAATTGAATGAAATTTTCAGGGAACATGAACTGCTGCCAAATCGCACATTCGGTTATGGACATTCATTCGGCGTGCTTAGCCATTACTATGGCCGTGAAGCGGGACTTGAATTACGGGAAGATATTGATACCGTGCTAGAGCCTGGTATGGTCGTATCCATGGAGCCGATGATTATGGTTCCGGAAGGTCAGCCCGGGGCCGGGGGATATCGCGAACATGATATTCTTGTTTTGAGTGAAGACGGGGCAGAAAATATAACCAAATTCCCGTATGGGCCGGAACATAATATTATCAAAAAATAATTAGCAGGAGATAATGTAGCATAGATGCCCCTATTGCAACGCATCCGGGCATCTTTTTGTTTTTCAAAAGCGCCGGATATTATCGAAAAGTTACAATTTCCCTATCAAATGCATTCAGTAATGCTGATGTAAGTTATCTTTTTCCATCATTATACATGAAGGGAAATGCATTATATAATTATTTTATAGCGAATGAATTAGATTTTTTAAAAACGGGAGGGGTTATGAATGACAAGACATTTTAAGGTAATTGTAGTTGGTGCAGGTTCCATGGGGATGGCTGCAGGATATTATTTGGCAAGACAGGGGGTTAAAACATTATTAATCGATGCTTTTGATCCACCGCATGATCAGGGAAGCCACTATGGAGAAACGCGCATTATTCGCCACGCTTACGGCGAAGGAAGGGAATATGTTCCGCTTGCTTTAAGGGCGCAGGAGCTATGGGATGAGTTAGAAAAGAAAAGCCATCTAAAAATATTTACACAATCGGGTGCAATGGGATTTGGCCCTAAAGGGAATGCACCATTTATTGATGAAGCGATCGCCAGTGGAAGGGAACATAATCTGGAAGTTGACTATCTTTCAGGCGCAGAAATGAAAGAACGCTTTCCAGGTTTAAATGTTCCAGATGATTATAATGCCTTTTATGAACCTAATTCCGGATTTTTATACAGTGAGAATAATATACAAGCTTACAGAGAGCTGGCGGAATTCCACGGTGCTGAAATGTCGGTAAATAACCCGGTTGTAGACATCGAAGCTTTTGATGATTCGGTTAAAGTGATCACGGAAAAAGAAACATTTACTGCAGATAAACTCATTATCAGCGGTGGGGCTTGGAATAAGAAAATAGCTGCCAAACTGGATCTTGATCTTCCGCTTGTGCCATCACGTCAACCTGTTGCCTGGTTTGAAGCAAATGAAAAATTATTTAATTCAAACACATTCCCAACTTTTATGGTTGAAGTTCCGACAGGCGACACAAGAGCAATTTATTACGGATTTCCAACCTTTGGCGGATGCGGCGTAAAAGTAGGTAGACATGAATATGTCGATGCTATTGATCCTGATACAATGAATCGTGAATTTGGGTCTGATGAGAATGATGAAGGGCATATTCGGGAGTTCTTGGATACATTCATGCCAGAAGCATCGGGGAAACTGAAAAAAGGGGTAATCTGTATCTATACGAGAACCCCGGATGGTCATTTCATCATTGACAAACACCCGGAGCACTCGCATATTTCGATTGCAGCCGGATTTGCAGGTCATGGTTATAAATTTGCCAGTGTCGTCGGTGAAATTTTATCTCAATTGGCTGTATCCGGAGAGACGGAGCATGATATTTCACTCTTTAAGATTGACAGACCAAGTTTAAAAGAAGCGAGTGTGAACAAGTAATCATCATTAACGTATTTTACCTACAACATTTAATATTAGTGAAAAAAGGTGACCTTACTGTGGAGGTCACCTTTTTAATGAGCGCAATAAACCCTATATCCCCACCAAGTCACCTTTATTTCTTAATTATATTTTCATTCTTTAAAAATTTGACCTGCGTCAAGGAAACGACTTCCAAATCATCCTATAATGAAGATAAACAAGTAAAGGAGGAAATTTAAATGAATATTGAAAAGCACCATATAAATAAAAAAGAATTTGAAAATAAAATGAGCATAACAAACATGATCAATGAAGGTGGAAGCTTTGGCGTCATGGCAAATTATTTTAACGATGAAACCAATATTGAAAAGGCTGAGCACCGGCTAAAGAATAAGGAACAGATCCTTCATTAAAACTTATCAATAAACATGATATATTGACCCACGTCAAGGAATGAAATTGAAAATCAACCTATACTAAAGGTAGAACAAAACAAAAGGAGAAGATAAACATGAGAAAAATTGAATTCCAATTAGAACCATTAAGCTGTCCGTCTTGTATTAAACGAATTGAAGGTACATTGAATAAACAAAAAGGAGTTAAAGATGCCCGTGTGCTCTTCAACTCCAGCAAAGTAAAAGCAATGTATGATGAATCCGTTGCAACGCCGGAAGAGTTAGTTGCGATCATTGAAAAGTTAGGTTATCCGGTCAAGAAAACAAAAGCTGCCT
This sequence comes from Lentibacillus sp., assembly GCF_035301675.1. Lineage (NCBI taxonomy): Bacteria > Bacillati > Bacillota > Bacilli > Caryophanales > Bacillaceae > Lentibacillus > Lentibacillus sp. The sequence goes on from NZ_DATGTT010000100.1 coordinate 6,787, forward strand.
AACTTCACATCTTGATCTGCAAACAAGAAAGACGAAGGAGCTGCAACAAAGCAGCTCCTGAACAGTAAAAAGAAAGGGAGTGTTGTACATGGGTAAAATGAAAAGGATTCATATCGTCATCATTTCCGGCATTTTATTACTTACCGCATTTTTATTCCATTGGTTAGACTTCAGTTTTTGGAAAAACACTGCACTCATCGTAGCGACAGTTGTTGCCGGTTGGTCGATCGCAAAGAAAGCAATCCAATCAGTCATGATGAAAGCTTTCAGTATTGAACTCCTCGTAACGATTGCTGTTGTTGGGGCATTATTCATTGGTGAATATGTTGAGTCAGCAGCTGTAACCTTCCTGTTTTTATTCGGTGCTTATCTTGAAGTACGTTCACTCGAAAAAACGCGTTTATCCCTACGCACATTAATGGATATGGCACCACTTGAAGCTACTGTTTTAAAAGGCGGTGAACGCCGCACATTGTCTATTGAAGAAATCGAAGCGGGTGATCGCATTCTTATTCAATCAGGTGAAAAAGTAGCGATTGATGGAAAAGTTGTCTCAGGTCAAGCACATATTAATGAAGCAACGATTACCGGTGAATCCGTTCCGGCTGGAAAAGAAATCGATGATCAAGTGTTTAGTGGTACAATTGTTGATAACGGATATATTGAAGTAATCGCTGAAAAGGTAGGAGACGACACTGCATTTTCCAAGATTATCGAACTTGTAGAAGAAGCACAAGAGGGGAAAGCACGTACCCAAAAGTTTTTGGAACGCTTTGCGAATGTCTACACACCAGGCATACTCGTCTTATCGGTTCTTGTGTTCATCTTTTCACGTAATATTGAATTGACACTAACATTCCTGGTTATCGCATGTCCTGGAGCACTCGTCATCTCAGCCCCGGTGTCACTCGTGTCAGGTATCGGAAATGGTGCCAGAAGCGGAACATTGATCAAGGGTGGAGAAGTAATGGAAAACCTTGCAAAAATTGACGCTGTTGTCTTTGATAAAACCGGAACATTAACACAAGGTAAACCTTCCGTAACCAGTATTAAGGCTTTCGATATGGACGAAGATGCATTACTGAAAATCACAGCGGAAGCGGAATTAATTTCAGAACACCATCTTGGACAAACGATAGTTAAAGAAGCCGTAGAACGCGGGATCACACTAACAAATGAACCAACTGACTTTGCAGTGGAAAAAGGGCATGGACTTTATGCCACAGTTAATTCGGATAAGGTTGTTATCGGAAATCGTAAACTACTGCAAAAAAATCATATTCCACTTGACGAAACGATTGATCAGTACGCCATTCAAGAAGAAAAAGCAGGAAATACAGCTATCTTTGTCGGTGTGAATAATAAAGTCGCCGGAATCGTTTCGATTGCTGACCAAATCAGACCGGAAGCACTCGACGCGATTCGTCAATTGAAAACTGCTGGCGTGAAAGAAACGATCATGCTGACGGGAGACAACAAACACACTGCCGAAAAGGTAGCAGCACAGCTCGGGATTGATACTGTCTTCGCAGAAAAGCTGCCGGAAGATAAAGTAAACCATATTAAACGATTAAAAGAAAAAGGACGACGTGTTGCAATGGTTGGCGACGGGATTAATGATGCACCGGCAATTGCACTCGCAGATGTCGGACTCGCAATGGGAGCTGCCGGAACAGATGCAGCAATGGAAACAGCGGATGTTGTCCTCATGGGAGACAAATTAAACCGTGTACCCTATGCATATGATTTAGCAAAAACAACCGTCAGAAATATGAAGCAAAACATGTTCTTTGCAGTCGGAACGGTAGCC
>NZ_DATGTT010000101.1:0-13987 GCF_035301675.1 Lentibacillus sp.
TTTCAAACCATTACATGTCAGATGATGCATCTTTCAGCGCTTGGATAAAATTATCAACATCACGCTGCGTAACAAAAATGTTGACTGCCTGATTTGCTTTGGTTAAAAATCCGGCCGAAGCTGCAGATCCGTGTGCAAGACTAGGGACCAGGCGTGATTCACCAAAGTCTTTCATAGCTTCTTTCCCATATGCATCATATTTTGATTCATCAGCATCTGTACGAGCAGGGATTGAACCTTTTAATGGGTTGAACACATCCTGTGCTTCGGTAGATCCCAGAAAAGTCAGGAATTTCTTAACCTCATCCGGGTTTTCAATACCTTTAGGCAGTCCAAATGTATCAGTAATTACCTGGAATTCACCTTTTGTACCCGGAAATTCAAAGAAACCAAAGTCTTCACCTGTTTTCATGTCCAGATCATTGACAAAATAACCTTTTGCCCAGTCACCCATATTAAGCATAGCTGCTTCTCCATTTGCTACAAGCTGTGCAGAGTCCTGCCAATTTCGAGCTGCATGATCTTCATTAATGTTATCAAGGATTTTTCCAAATGTTTCAGCCGCTTCAACGACACGTTCATCATCGAACGGAATCTCACCTTCAAATAGTTTTTTGTAGTCATCCGGACCAAGCACGCCTAACAGAACGTTCTCAAAGATTTGCGTGGCGGGCCATGAATTTTTATCACCCAAGGCCATCGGTGTCACACCAGCTTCCTGGAGCTTTTCGGATGCTGCAAAAAATTCCTCAAATGTCTCCGGTTCGTCAATACCATTTTCTTCAAATACTTTTTTATTGTAGAAAATGACATTTCCACGGTGGATATTAACGGGTACTGAATAAATATTACCGTCTTTACTTACCAAATCGATCAATTCTTCCGGGAATTTTTTCTTCCATCCATTCTCTTCATAAAGGTCGTTGAGAGGCTCCATTTTATCAGCTGCCACCCAGCCTTCATTCAATTCATCGCCGCCGTGGACTTGAAATGTTGATGGCGGATCGTTGCCTTCCATGCGTGTAGCAAGTACTGCTTTCGCATTCGTGCCAGCACCGCCGGCTACGGCTGCGTTTTCAATTGTGATATCCGGGTTCTTTTTCTCAAATAAGTCAATTAACGCAAGTAACCCGTCCTCTTCACCGGCACCGGTCCACCAGCTGAAAATTTCAACGGTGCCGGCATTTTCACCGCCCTCTGACCCTGACTCCGAACTTCCTTCTGCATCATCAGAACCGCCGCTGCACGCAGCAAGTACGAGGGCCAGCATCAGCATTAAGAAAATACCGTATAATTTCTTCATTAAAGTCTTCCCCCTTTGTTTTGGTAACGTTTTCAAATATTATTATAAAATATTCTGAATAGTCATTGGACGTTATTTACTGCATTTTTTTATGATTGCCTTCACTTTTTAAAGATTTGCTGCTGGAATTTTTTTGGGGACATTTGATTGTGTTTTTTAAACACCCTGCTGAAGTAATTCGGGTCATGATACCCAACCATATAACTAATTTCTTTCAATGAATGCTCATTTTCCACAATCAGACGTTTCGCTTCATTCAGTCTTCGTCTGGCTATGTGTTCGGTAAACGTTATCCCAAACACACTTTTAAATACATTTGAAAAGTAATTGGGACTTAAATCCACATACTCAGCTATCTCCTCCAGCGTGATGCCCTGCTTATAATACTCATCAATATATGTTGTCACTTTCCGCATAAACTGTCTGGAACGATAATGCTCCTGTAATGTCAAACAGCAAATCATTATAAAATGTTCCCATTCTTCATAACCGTCCAGTTCGGAAATGGAGTTTCCGGGCAACGCGAGATTCTGCTCCTCCATTAAACGCTTTATGTTAAAATAAAAGTCCTCATGTTCATCTGCTGATAAATGGTTCTGATTATCCTTATAAAGCTGTACGGCCTCATGTTCATTACCTTTGTCAACCTCTGTCAGCAACTGGACAACAATATCTGAGTTATCATGCTTAAGATCGCTTTTCTCGCTGAATCCATATTTTCTGTTACTCATTTTTTCCAGCTGATATGCTGCAGTAAGCGCATCATGATACGATTTTGGAAAACTGTCCAAGGTTGAATAGACATGCCCTAATCCGACATAACAGTCCTCACCGAATTCCATTTGTATTTTACGGGCTTGCATTAATATGTCAGACTTGCTTAACTGTGACTCAGCCAGTGTGCAACAGGCGATCCGTCCATCCACGGCATCCACAATAAATCGATGTTCCAAATGATTGGCAAGCTTCATCTGAATCACATTTTTTTCGGGAATATTGGCCATTTGGATGACGAGAAAAAAACCACTTTTAAATGAAGAAAAATAGTTCTTCAGTATCGTGTACGCCTCTTTGTCCAACGGATGATGCATCAATTTTGCAATCAACCGCTCTTCAATTAAGTCACGTTTTTCTTCTTGCTGCTTCAGTTCATGCTCAATTTCTTTTTTCACCCGCAAAATCGAGGAAACGATTTCTTCTTTCTTACCGGGTTTTAAAATATATTCCTTCACACCGTAATACATAGCCTGCTTTGCAAAATCAAACGAATCATATGCTGATACTAAAATATATTTACTTAGGGGGCTTATTTGCTGAATTTCGTCAATAGCTTCAAGTCCGTTAATGCCGGGCATTTTGATATCCATAAAGATAATATCAGGGGTGAACTGCTTTACCTTTTCAATTGCTTCTCGTCCGTTCGCAGCCTCATTGATTGCATCTATATCTGAAAAATTCTCTGTAAGAAATTTACGCATTGCCTTTCGCTCCAACATTTCATCTTCGGCAATTAGAATCCTCATCACAGCCCCTCCTTATCATACGGCAGTATTAGCCTGATCACCGTTCCTTTGCCTAGCTCGGACTCTATTTCAACCATATGGTCCTCCCGGAAAAACAGCTCCAGCCGTCTTATGACGTTTGTTAAGCCAATCCCGGTCGAATGGCCGACATGCTCTTGCTGCTGCTTTGTCCGGGAAATGATTTGATTGACGGTTTCCTGGCTTATGCCGATGCCATCATCGCGGATTTCCACAATCACTTTCCCAAGCTTCTGATAAATAACAAGAGAAATTATTCCGCCCTCTTCTTTTCCTTCGATTCCATGGATGAAGGCATTCTCAACCAATGGCTGTAACGTCAATTGGGGAACTTCAATATCGAGACAGTTTTCATCTATATTCAATTGAAAGGTCACCCGTTCAGAAAATCGTACTTTTTGTATGTGAAAATAATCCTGAACAACCTGCACTTCATCCTTTAATGCTACACGATGATCAATATCACCAAGGCTGTGCCGGAGCAATGCAGCTGCAGAATCGATTAAGCCGGACGTTGATTTGGCATCCTCCATATAGGCCATTTTAGAAATCGTATTCAATGTGTTAAATAAAAAATGCGGATTCACCTGATTCTGCAGATGCTTCAGTTCCATTTCCTTGACTAACCGGTCAAGTTCAGACTGATCCTGGACTTCTTGAAATAGGTCATGAATATTGGTGCGCATTTGATTAAATGTATCACCTAGCAACCGTAATTCATCATTTGTTCGAATATGAACCGGCTCACCCTCCAGTCCCCCACTGGCAACTTCCTCAGCTGCAGCAGATAACTTTCCCAGTGGACGGGTAATCCCTCTGGAAAACCATAAGGCAAAAAATATGGCCAAAATAATCGTCGTCAAAAACAGAAAAATAATAAATAACATAAAGTTATGATCACGCTGCTGCAAATCTTCATAAAATGATTGATAAGCTGTTAATTCCAACTCAATAATTTCCAATGTCGATTCGGAAATATAGTCTGATGCATTTCCAGCCTCCTCCAGGTGGTTCATATACTGCTCCGTGTCATCTCTTAGAACAGAACCTACCGTAAGATCCGTTTCATAGATAAATGTCTCGATCAAGTTTATATAATTCTTCATTTCGATGGTCTCAATATAATAGAATGTTTCCGATAATTGGCTCAGGTTATCTTCCAAATCGGCTTTTATTTCAAAATAGTCATCAGAGTTTTCGGAATTCGGTTCGTTAACAAATGATTTCGTTGTTGAATATAATTCAGAAGCATGCCGGGAAATTTTATTCAGCAATAGAAAACGCTGAAAACTATCATTATATGTATCTGTCAGCTCGTTGGAACTGACAAAGATGGAAATAGCTGTTACCTGAAATAAAAGGATAATCGCAAAGAAATAAACAACCAGCTTACCACGAATCGTCTTCATTGCAGCTCACCATCTTGAAGGGAAGATAAATCACCTTTCTTGATCACTTCCGTATCGATATATTTTTTATTGTCCAATATGTCATGTTCCTGCAATTCGATTAACACATTGACCGATTCTTTCCCCATCTTCTTCGGGTATTGTGCGATGGTGGCATTGATTTCTCCTTCCTTTATCAGCTTTAGTGTTTCCGGAAGCAAGTCAAATCCGATGATAGTAAATTCTTCATTGGCTGCAATTTGCTGAACCCCATCAACAATACCGATTCCATCAAGTGCACTGGTTCCGAGAAACGTGTTGATAGAGGGGTATTGTTTCAATAGCGAGTAGGCTGCCTGAGCAGCACCGATTGACGTAATATTGGATTCTTCTACATCAACAACATGGATGCGGGAGGTGTCTTTGATAGCATCCTTAAAGCCCTGCAGCCGTTGTTTCTGGTTGATTGCATTAAATCTCCCTGTGACAATGCCCACATACTGCTCGCCGGTGGTACTTTCGATAAGTGTTTTTCCGGCCAATTTCCCAGCCCGAAAATTGTTTGTCCCAACATAAGCTTTTCGCTCACTATTTGGAACATCCGTATCCACGGTAATAATCGGAATCTCTCGTTCAACCGCTTTATGTACTAACTCCACAAAACGCTCACCTTGAATGCCCTGGACGATAATTCCATCAACTTTGGAGGAAATCATCCGATCGAATAGTTTGAGCAGTTTATCATTATTTGCCTTTTTTGGAGCAAGATATTCCAAATAAATATCATGCTTTGATGCGGTTTCTTTTGCTCCTTCTTCAATCAGTCTCCAATATTCGTTATCCGACTCCTCAGCAATCAGCGCAAAGTGATACGAATAATCAGCAGATGCAACTTTCTCTGTTTGAATAAAAAATGTCTTATACCCATAAATAACCATACCTATGAAACTAATACAGAAGACAACCCCACTCACTGTATAAAGCAGTAATCTGGAATGACTCACAGCAACTCACCCCGGATATTTGGACGAAAGGACAGAATTACTGTCATTCATCACCCAATCATTTTATGATAATACTACTAAATTCTTCCTTCCTTAGCTGGGATTATTCCCCGGACAATCAAAAAGGGACAAAGAGCTGTCCCGTTGTCCCTATTCCGTTTCTCTATTATTCGATTCTTTAGCCTCGATCTGTGATAATGCTTTCCATATGGTAATCATCGAATAGCCAAAAAGTATTATACCTGGTATCAACAATAATAAGGCACCATTTTTAGACTGGGAAAAGCTAATAAAATAGCCAACATACGGGAGAGTGAATCCGCTATACTTGCCGACAACATTTTGTGCCATGACCGGTTCAGGATCAGGCCCATCATTGTTATCACCTTTTGTCTGGTAGCTTACACCACTTGGATCCTTGTTAACATCAATAATACGGTGCGTAACAAGCATGTCTTCATTTTTTCGAAAGGTAATAACGTCCCCTTTTTCTAATTTTGACTTATCATGAATAGTTTCAATGGCAATTAAAGAACCTGTTTGTATACTCGGTTCCATTGACCCTGAAAGAACGGTTCTCAGCTGATAACCGAATAGTTCCGGCTCCCCGCCCGATGCCTTCGTTGAAATGACAACAAGCATCATCGCGGCCAATACTGCAAAAAGGATACCAGTTGTTATGTTATTGGCCCATTTCAGTGCTGTCTTCTTTTTTGACTGGCTCATCTTTTTTTATCTCCTCTCCAGTATTTTTAGAGCCTGCATTTTTTTCTTTGCTGAGCGGTTTAGCTTCTTCTTTTTTCTTCTCTCCCTGTTTTACCTGTTCACCCCGTTTGGACGTTTTGTTTTGATTGTCAGTTGCATCTGCTTCATGATCCACGTCTGATTTATTTTCGGCCGAATCGGCATTCGTTTCTTTATCATTAGCTGATTGTGTGCTGTCAGCAGCATCACTTTCGTTTTTCTCAGCTGAATTTTTATCATTCTCAGAATTCTCTTGCCCGTCATCTTTTGAAACAGAATCGCTTTGCTTTTTGCTATTTTCCTTTTTTTCTGCTTCATTTGCTTTCGTATCACTTGTTTGCTCTTCACAGTTCACGGTAATCTTTTTGCTCCACACGTCCGTACGCTCAGCTTCTTCATTATATTCCGGTCGCTGTAACATTTTGAATCTGTACACACCATTGTCAGCATTTTGATAGTTTAACGTAATTGCTTCACCTTCTTGCAAAGGCTTGAGTTCTCCTTCTTTTACAGCTTTGCCTTCTTTCGGATCGCCTGCTTTTTTGTAGTAAACTTTATATGCGGTCGGCCCGGTCATGGCTTGTCCATTATTTTTCAGCTTTACCGATATCTCACCCACCGGGCATTGATCACCTTGTGATTTGGAAGGTCTTCCGGTAAATCCCAAGTCACTGCCATCCCACCAGGTGCCAGCTTGAATCACGTTTGTTTGTTTTTCTACGTCCATGAAATAGGCACCAGTACTGGAGGTTATGTATCCTGCTGCAAACAAAAGCAGGCAGCCGCTTACCAGTAATTTACTGGCTATGAGAAGTTTCTGCTGTTTTTGTGACAATACCTTACCTCCTTTCACTGTTAACTCATCACCTTGGAAACCCTCACTTCTACTATAAATATCTTTTGCCATTCTATCAAAAAATTACGATAAATTGTTCGTTTTACATGAAAAAGTTGGCTGGAGGGCTAAGCAGGCTTGATCACGATATCTGTCATCTATAACCCTCCAAATCTGAGCGTTAATTTATCACCATCTATTCTTTCCACTTCGTCAGCAATCTGTCAGCGTCAGTTTTCAGTGTTTTGTATGACTTATCGGTCAGATTGCCTTGTTCATGCTGCTTTTCGATTAACTGCTGAAATCCGCCCATATGCTTCAGGACTTTTTCGGAAAGATTCTGATCAGCATAACGGCTGACCGCGGTCATATGCATCGTTAACCGCCTTGCTGCTTGATCACTGATGATTCCATCACGCCGCTGCAGTTGTTCAATCCGCTTGATCATGCCTGATGCCGTAACCGGTTGATAGACTTCAAATTCATATAGTGAATATCCCCAGTTAATTGCACGATCAGTGCCTTGCATGCGCACATAGCGTGCATTTTCAACAGGAAAATGAATCACATCGTTATTCCCATCCCCAGTTGTTGTAGTATACACATCCTTCCAGTTCTCGCCGTCATTGGAAACCTGAATTTTATATCCTTTGCCATACGCATCTTCCCATTTTAAAACGACTTTACTGATAGGCTGTTGTTTTAATAGATCCACGTAAATCCATTCGTTGTCGGTATAACCTGATGCCCAGCGTGTCTCATCGTTTTCATCCACAGCAAGATCCGGTGTCAATTCGGCCGTCTCATTCGATGAAGCTGTTGCCGGCTTACCTGCTGCCATATTAATCGTCCATGCCGGCGCGTCTGCAAACTTAGCAATTTCGGCTGAAGACAGCTTCCTGTCGAAAATCTGCAAGTCGTCCAATGTTCCTTTTAACGCGTTAGTTTTGCTTCCAATCGTTTTCATTGGCAGTAACATACTATTCGGCAGCACATCCCGCAGTTCACCGTCCACAAACAACGATGTGCCGTTCAAATCACCACGGAATGTAACATGAACCCATCGGCCGGTCGGGATGGCTGCGTCAAAACTGAAATCATACCCTTCCCGGCTGAAGCCTGCATTATCTGTACCTTGTTGTTTTAATTTCAAACTGCCGTAGCCGGACTCAAGCAGTACTGCTTCGTTCCGCTGGTTTTTGTCCAGCTTGACCCATGTGGATACAGTCCATGGCAAGCCTTTCTTATCGATGGGTGTCGCAACATGATCATTGTTATCTGTAAAGACAAGTCCGCTCCCATCTTTCCCATCCTCTGTGATCGCTGCACCATGCAATGTGCCGTCATAATTATTTCCTGACGTATCTGCCGGCGTACCATCGTCGAACGTATAATGGAGCACTGTATCGGTCTCGCTTTTGACGTTGTGCTCAAGGTTAGTCCCCGGCGCAAGGCCGATTTCGTCTGTCAGCTTTTGAAATTCAGCAAACGTTGCATCATCCGAGCTGCCGCGCCACATTTTTTCAGCCAGTGTCGGCATGGCTTTTTTAATCCGGTCATGCACATCAGGGATACTTACTTTCTTTCCCAGTTTGTCATTCCACAGGGCAAACATGCCGCCCAACAGATGTTCGTTGTCCTCATCGAGCGTAATATCACCACTGAATACTGTCGGCTCCCAGTTGTTATACAGCCAGTCGGTGTCCAGATAGTCGTGATAGTAGTCAGCTTTCGGGACAATGTAAAGCAAGCCATCATCCGAATTGATAATATCATAGCCGCTTTCCACCGCCTGTTTCGGGTTATACCAGCCGACATTCCAAATGTTAAACGTAACATCTTTATCGACCGTCACATCACCTTTGTAGTATGAGAGACCTCCCCATGCGCGGGCAGTCTTGCCATGCTTTTTAGCTTGCTCACTGAGTGTATTGATATAGTTACGGTAAACATTGCTCATTTCTTTGTCATTACGGTAAAATTCATCCGCCCCGATATGTACCGCATCCGCACTGAAAACATCATAATATTCATCCCAAACGGACTTAACAAAGTCGACCGTCTCATCGCGTGTAATATCAAGGTGATCGACCGGCAGATCCGGATGTACAAGGTCTGGCCTTAGCTTTGTAAAAGCCAGCGAATGACTTGGCGTATCAAATTCCGGAGTTATTGTTAAACCATTAGCCTCTGCAAGTCTTTGCAATCCTTTAAATTCCGCTTTGCTGTAATGTCCGTCATCTGCCGTAAGTTCGGGATACTTGTCGCTTTCCATCCGAAAAGCAGAATAACTGTCCCAATGCTCGCGGTCATTATCTTTAAAAATCGCATTGTCATTTAAATGAAGCTGAAAGTCATTCATTTTAAACCATGCCATGACTTTAGAATAGTCTTCCAGAAAGTCCATCGGGAAAAACTTTCGCCCGACATCCAGCATAAATCCACGCTCTCCGTATTTCGGATAGTCTTTGGCAGTACCTTTAGCAATACGCCTTTCATCTTCATTCTGTACAAGAATTTGCAAGGCCGTCCTTGTGCCATAGAATACGCCTGTGTCCGTGTTAGCCCGTATCGTTACCGCATCATCAACGGTAAAATGATAACCCTCATCCCCGATTGATGAATCCTTCTCTTCTTGCATTGTCAGAAAGAAGTCGCCTTCATCTGGCTGTTTCGTTGTTTCGATTGGAAGATTACGACCCATAACTTCTTTTAAATCCTGTTGAAAAACATCAGCCGTATTTGATAATTTCTTCGAATATGTTGAATCAACCACAATTCTTGAATTTTCATTTAACGTAAAAAATCCCGTTGAGCCACTCCATTCCTGTAAACTTGGAATTACCTTAGGTTTAGGATTTTTGGTTTCAGCGTGTACTGTCTGAGATGAGAAAACGGCTATTAACATACTGCAAAGTAGAAATGCAATGCATTTTCTCAATGCTATCACCTCATCTATTTAAGTGGTGACCCCCCGTCCGAAGAAGGGGAGCCTTGATTTTTTTGCCGACTTTACCTACCGCGCTCTAATTTTAATTACCGGAAGTAATCACTGAGTTCATTGCCACTTATCGATCAACGCATCAACCGCTTCACTCAGCGCCTCATATGCCGTATCAGATACGTTGCCTTGTTTCTGATAATGGGCAGTCAACTGTTCAAAGTTCTTCATATGCTTCACAACTTTGTCTGCATTCTCTTGTGCTTCATAGCGCTCGACTGCTGTCAGATGCATCTGTAACTTGCGAACTGTGCTGTCACTGGTTATTTCTCCGTCATCGGCAAACTCTTTAACCATTTCTTTTATATCCCCAACGGTTTCAGGTGCTGGTTGTTCCGTTTTAGCTACTGGAATGATTTCGTGGATTTGCGGCTTTACATCGCCGTCCCATACCACTTTTATTTCAAGGACGTGGTCATAGTCGGATGCATCCAGTTCGGTCAGCGATTCCGACAAACTGCCGACGTCGTGCCAGCCGTCCGTATCCCGTATCGAAACGTCCGCATCAGATATAGCTTGCGGGCTTTGCAGGATCATAACCTTGCTGAGTTCTGTTTCCTGTGACAGCTTATAATTTAGCTGACCAGCCTGCGAATCTCCCTCAGGTGTATAGAATGTCGCTAACTTGCCGTCTATTGTTGAAATTGCTTCATTTTCACTTGCTCCCTTGGGATCAGCATTAACCGCAAGATTTTCCGGGCCGGGCTTTTCAATGCCTTCGTTGACGATAATTTCGTTCAGAGCCAGCCACACATTATGATTTTCAGTGGAGATAAGACGGATATAGCGCGCCTGTTCGCCGCCGACTTCTACGCGTTTATAGCGATATGGCACCTCGTGATCCGGGAAATTCAGACTGCGGTCACCCGGATTATTAAACGTATGGACTGTTGTCCAGTTGTCACCATCTTTGGAAATTTGTAAGTCACCCTGGCGGAAGTAATCCCCTTCGCCATCATCAATCGCAACAGCGACATCATTGACATTGACCAGGCCGCCCATATCAACCTGCACGTATTTTCCTTTGTTTTGCATACTGCCAAACCATGTTTTCGTGTTCAGATTACCATCAAATAGATTCTGAGCTTTCCCCTCGTAAACACTGTCATAGTTATCCGTTACAGATGGTTCAATAAACTTGTTCAACTCCACTTCGAGCTTGTTTAAATCAAACGTTATTTCCTCATCTGTCTTATTTACCAGCCGTACGTATGCGGCATTTGGATACGGTGCCTCAGACGAGATATCTTGCCACTCCACACCATTCTCTGAAACTTGAAGTGTTGCATCAGCTGAACTGCGGTCTAACTGAACAGAGCTGATTTTTTCAATTGCCGGCAGTGCGATTCCGATATACTTTGATGGCTTCAGCGTGATACCGCCGAGATCTTCTAATGTCTTCATTGTTTTTGTGCCTTTTATTTCTGTTTCTTTTAAAGCATCGACATTTGTATAAGCGTTTGCCTTCTTCTTATCCGCGTTTATAGTGAATTCCCTGATAGCTGTCCATAGATCCGGCTTACCGCCTGGTACTCCGGCGTGTGTCAGCCGGTAACGCACATAGCGTGCTTGTACATCGAGATTCTCCGCGTCCACTTTATAACCGGAGCGCTCCTCACCAATTGCCGTCCAGTTCTCACCATCTTTCGAGTATTCCAGAACACCCCGCTGGAAAATGTCATGATCATTATTGTTTCTTCCCTGAAGAATATGCACATCTGTGACGGGAACGGTTTTGCCTAAATCCACACCATACCAGTCGCCGTTTTCCTGAAGTTTTTTAATATACACCAATGTTTCCGGATCGTCGTCAACCATATTGCTTAAGTCCGAATAATCATAAGATGTCATCGGGACGTTTGCTGTTGCATTCGGATCGATAGATGTATAGATTTTTGCATCAAGTTTGTTGATCAACTCGTTGGCAAACGGAACTAATCGCTTGGCACCTGCTTCCACTGTCACATCTGGGGAATTGAGCTTTTCAATCGTAAAGGTTTTTGATTCTTCCATGAAATCGGATGCTTTCCCAAGTGCTTCCCATGCGGCATGTTTATCATCCTGCTTGAGTGCCAGCACAGATTTCACGGCTTTTTTATCTGCTTTGACAACATGATTTAGACTGTTGAGCCATGGATCGATTTCTTTAACCATTTTTTCGTTCGTGCTTTTTTCGCGGAAATTGCTGATGGCATCCAATATTTGGTCAAATTCACTGATAAGCTGCTGACCGGCCTTATCAACCGGTTCGTCATTAGCGAACTTATCCAAGAATACATTTAATTCTTCTTTAATGTTTTCTGATTCACCGACTTCAAGTCCATGTGTGCTCGGTGACGGATCGCTTAAATGATGGGCAATTGTTTTCAGTTCCGATGCGGCATTTGGCGCGACGTATTTAAACGAATCAAGCCAGCTTTGTTTGTCATCAAAATCGTCAACATTCCACGTATAATCCGCAACGGCAAACAACGCAATTTTCGATAGTTCTGCCCAGCGCATCGGATTGGAAACAACCCCTGCAATGTTATGTGTTCCTGGCTTTAATACCTCGCCTTTGCCAAGCATCAGCCTGGAATTGACATAATCATTGACAGGCCAGTTCAGCCAGACAAACGGATCGCGTCCGGTAATATCTTTCACCCATTGCATATCTTCTTCATTAACCGTGCCCACAACACCATTTCCGGTCCACATAAACTCAACATTTTCCGGGACATTACGCAATGCTTCCAGGTAAGGCTTTCCTTGCTCACCAGTCCATGCCTGGTTGTAAAATGGCGGTGTATACACCAATGGCTTGATGTCACCTTTTTCCTCCACCCAATTTGCAATATCGGTTATTAATTTAACGTGTTTTTCTTTGTTCTCCAGTGCTTGCGCAGTGCTGATGTCATCCATAAACAAGGCAAATTGCCGCACGCCTGCACCATACACTTGATCCAATTTAGCAAGCAACGTATCGATTTCCTCATCATAGTTGTCCCAGTCGATCATGTTAAAACCAGGATGAATCGCCCAAATAAATTCCGTTTTCGTTTCATGTCCAGTTTGGGCAAGTTCCTCAATTTTTGCCAGTTCATCTTCCGGATAAAGTTTGCGCCACTGGCTATTATGATATTTTTCATCTTTAGGACCGTAGATATAAGCGTTCATCTTAATCTTGCCGCCATATTCCATTAAACTTTTGCGTGATTCATGCGACCACGGGAAGCCGTAGAAGCCTTCAATAAAACCACGCCACTTAGTATCAGCGTAATCCTCATACTGCATGGAATGAATTTGTTTGCCGGAAACCTGATTGACTATCATTTTCAACGTTTCCAGTCCGTAATAGGCTGAATCGGTATCTTTGCTGAGGATGGCAATTGTTCCGTTCTCTTCCAGTTTTTTATCAATGCTCAGAACATACGGGTCGATTTCATCAAAAATTGCCTCATTATAGTCGATATTTTCATTAAAGTAAGTATCGACATAGCCGTTTGACCCTCTTGTTCCGAGTAAAATATTCGTCTTGCCGGAAACGACTTGATCTGATGTTACAATCGTAATCGATTTCGAGGCAAGAATCTCCCGCAATAAATCCTTTGTCGGCTGATCAATTTCATCTTCCACCACAAGGTTCACTTCGTCTGTAATGGTAAAATCCGTTCCTAAGTCCTTTTCGTTTTGCGGCAGCGGGTATATTTCGTATGGCGATTTTGCGTTGCCCTCAGCCGCACTGACAGATGTACTAAAAAACGGCGAAGCAATCAGCACTAACATGAATAATCCAACTTGCCATTTTTTCAACTTGTCCACCCTCCCTGTTTGAAATACATCTTACAGCTATTAGAGAATTTAGAGAGAGCACGACAGGCTCTCTCTAAATCCATTCGTCTATTTTTCTTCGCCTTCACCTTGTTCTGCATTGAATGTCCAGTTAAGCTTAAGTGAATCCCCCTGGAACTGGTTTTGATCTTCACCATTGTCGATGAATTTAAACTTCACGACCAAGTCATCTCGTGAACCTGCTTCAAGCCCCTGTTCGCCAAATTCCGGATAGAAAATGCTTTCATTAACTGCTTCCGGTGACATGTCTTTCAGGTCAGCAAGTGTTGTTTCAAACACCACCTCGTCCATCTTGTCTGCGTTGTACAGAAATTGCACCTGGATATGTTCGCCAAAGTCA
>NZ_DATGTT010000102.1:0-19697 GCF_035301675.1 Lentibacillus sp.
ACCTTTCAATCCGTTGATGGTTTTCCATAAATTTCTTCTTGCTCTTACATCAAGCCCAAGTGTTGGCTCGTCAAGAAATAAAATTTCTGGATTTGTAATCAGTCCCATAGCGATATTAAGTTTACGTTGCATACCACCGGTAGTGAATCCGCCTTATCTTTTGCTCGTTTGGTTAGTCCGAAAATGGAAAGCATCTCATCCGTTTTTTTTATGGCTTCTTGGCGGCTATCACCATAGATTCTAGAAATCAATTCTAAATTCTCTCTTACAGATATTTTTTTAGCTACAGCAGTTTCCTGTGGAGAAACATTAATAATTCGTTTGACCGATTGCGGGTCATTGATGATGCTGTTCCCCATCAATAATGCGTCTCCACTTGTTGGTTCAAGTAAACAGGACAACATTTTTATCGTTGTTGTTTTTCCGGCACCGTTTGTACCAAGCAGCCCAAAAAGTTCTCCTTCTTTAACAGACAAACGAAGAGTGTCCACAGCTGATCGCTTTTTAAACTTTTTAGTCAAATCATTTACAGCAATGCCGTTCATTTGTTATCCCCCTCATCCTGTTCTTGTTCACCAAACACTTTTTCGACTAGCTCATCGTATAAATCACTTCTCATAATAGCAATACCTTGTTTCTCATCTCCTAGAAGCAGCACATTGTCGCCGGGCTTGAAATTAAAAATTTCCCTAGCGTCTTTCGGAATAACGATTTGTCCTTTTGATCCAATTTTTGCAGTCCAAGCATGTTTATCTTCAGGTCTTGTCATAATTTCCCCTCCAAAAGTATGTTTTGTATGATTTGTATGTTAAGTATAACTTATCATACATCAAACTGAACATCAACTCGAAATAAATGGAATTTCATTCATGAAATTGGCACAAATAACTACAGACCAATCCATACAGATTTAAGACTCCAATACTATTCTGTAGAAAATATTTGAGGACATTAAGCACTGTAGTTTAACAGCGTTAATGTCCCCTTAACTCCAATATTTTATTTTTCTATTCGTCAAGTCTGGTATGTAAATTATAGCACCTTAGAAAACCCGTTATTATGCCACAATCTGGCCCTTATGAGCAAGACGAGCACAGCTCTTATTCGATAACTGCGCCCGATTGCGGTATAAAGCTATGTAACCAAAGCACTCGTTTTAATAGCGATAAGTTTTATGTGAGTTTAATCCAAAACCTTTTCAAGACGTTTCTCTCATCGACATAATCCCAATCGCTTACCCCCCCGTTATTTACTATAACTTTTTTTGATGCTGTATTAGTCGAATTACAAACTAAAAGGACTTTTTCTAACTCTAATTCCCTTGCTTTTTCTAAGGCTAATGAGAGGATTTGGGTAGCATACCCCTGTTTTCTTTTTGAAGGTCTAATACTGGATCCAATATGACCGCCAGCATTAACCAGTGGTTCAGTTAAGCGGTGACGAATATTTACGACACCAATCAATTCGTGGCTATCTACTAACCAATAAGTTGAGCTTTCTGGTATCCAGCTTTCAGGTGGTTCTAACCCCTTTTCACAATCAGATAAATAATTAAGCATGGCCTGAAAGTTATCTGGTTCCTTTTTTATTACGAAAGGTATCATTTCTTCTCCGCTTTCCTTCCACTCCTGGTAAAAATCAATATACTTCTCCTTAAAGTCTGGATGTGTTAAAAACATACTTGGCATAACTCCCCTTCAAATTTCCATTTATTTTAACATAAGAGCGAACACATTCCTTGTTCCATTCTTGCGCCCGATCGTATTGCTGTACAAGGACATCCTTTTTAAACCGAAAGGGCTTGCTTGAGAAGCCCTTTCGGTTTAAATATACCTAACAATTCTTTAATTGTTAAGCCTCTTTCTGTTGTTCTTCACTGTTTTTCTCCGAAGGTCCGCAGCAACTTTCACTTTCCGTTGATTTGACTTCTTCAATTTCAACGCTGCAGCAGTCTTGGTTAGGTTTAGAGAACAACTTTTTAAGACCAGACTTTTTCTCTGCCATGAATATCACCTCCTCTAAAGGATAATTTGAATAATTATAGCTGCATTAACAGTTACAATAACTAATTTTAAATTTAAAACACTGAATTAATTATAAGACCAGTACCTATAGCTACGATTAAAATGGCTGAAGTGAAAGCCACTAAAAACTTCTTTTTAAATAACTTAGATAACATAACTACTTCTGGAATGCTTGCACCTGCACCACCGATGACCAACGCAATGACAGTTCCCATTGACATACCTTTTGATACAAGAGCATCTGCAATGGGCAACATAGTTTCAGGTCGAATGTACATTGGAACACCAATAACTGAAGCAATCATTACTGCAAATATTCCATCACCACTGGCGTATTTTGTAATGAAATCAGCCGGAATAAATCCATAAATAAATGCACCAATAAACACCCCTATGACTAAATATGGAAGCATTGGATAAAGAAATGCCCATGCATCATTTAGAGCTTGCTTAACCCTAGAACCTTGTTTATTACTAAAAAAGCCATCACCTTTAACGGTTACACTTTTATATGTTTCCGCAAAATTAAGTTTAGAAAATACAAATCCTGTTAAAACACTAAAAATACTTAGCACAACAAAATATATGAGGGCAATTTTCCAACCTAAAAGTGCCCAAAGCATAAAAATCATAACCGGGTTCATTAATGGTGAAGCAATTAAAAAACTCATTGAAGGACCAAATGGTACTTTTGAATTTAATAAGCCTGCAAGTATAGGTATCGTTGAACAGGAACAAAATGGTGTAATTGCACCAAAGAATGTACCGAGAATATAATTAACAGCTTTGTTTGGCCGGTTTAAGAACCTTTTGATTTTTTCTTCCGATACAACTTGCTGGATTAAACTCACAATAAAACTTACTACAATAAATAAAGCGAGCAATTCAGCAGATAGCATTAGGAATGTTTTTATAAACTCCATAATTGAATCTGTCATAATTAAAACTCCTCACCTAAGTATATCGACTTTTTTTGATATATTAATCAATAATTTTTGATGCATTTGGCAAAATAACAAAGGTGCCTCCTGTTAAAAAATTTTGCAACAAGTACCCTCAGATAAAACAACCTGTATTTGTCCTTCATTAATTCGATAATAGTTCCAAGTTCCATGTTTTTCGGGTAAAAGAATATTGGCTTTGACTAATTTCTTTAGGTGATAGGAAAGTTTGGATTGTTTTAAGTCCAATTTTTCTTCTAAATCACATACACATAAATACTTACTCGGACTTTTACTGATTTCATTTATAATTTTAAGTCGAATTTTATCAGCTAAAGCATTAAACATATTTTCATAAAAATCAAGTGCCTCATCTTCGCCTAATTCATTTACATTTTTAATTAATTCCATTATTCCACCTCCAACGAATAAATCAATTTTTTTTGATTTACGAACAGTATATTATACATAAAATGAAATTGCAACCGTTACATCAAATAAAGTTGATTTATCCATCGTTCTTTTACTTTCGAATTGGCTAAAGTGTTGGTATCGTCCCAATTAAACATGATTTTCACATGTATCTCGGATGTACTCGGACCACTAACTCCTGTAGAACAACACATTGCCGGATCATAGATTTCAACTCTCTTCATGTCTATACATTTCCTCATCCTTATGTTATAGCTTGCAGAAAAGCCATGAGACTTCTCATGGGTTCTCTGATGTTCATTCTCCTGTTTCAGCAAAACGTTTAATTCTCTCACCAATTTCATCACGTACACGTTGAAATTCTTCCCATTTTTCTTCATCTGTTCCCTTTGCTTTTGCAGGATCATCAAATCCCCAGTGATCTCTCTTTACACGAGGTGGTGTCATTGGACATTTGTCTGCCGCATCTCCACAAAGCGTAACAGCCATAGCTGCATTATTTAAAACTTCCGGATCAATCATTTCTGATTTTTGATCCGAGATGTCAATATTAACTTCATTCATTGCTTTAACTGCACTTGGATTTAAACCATGTGCTTCAATCCCTGCACTTTTCACGTCCCATTCGTCGCTTAAATACTTTTTCGCCCAGCCTTCCGCTATTTGGCTTCTGCAAGAGTTCCCAGTACATAAAAAGTAAATTGTTTTTTTAGACATGTGAGTTATTCTCCTTTTCATTTGCTTACTTATTTCTCCAAGGAAAGATATCATACTAAGCTAAAACCATATTATAAAATAAGCCACAACCAAACATATAATCCTGTTAACGTAATAAACAATGTGGGAATCGTTAAAATGATACCCACTTTAAAATAATATCCCCAGGAAATTTTAAATCCTTTTGTTGAAAGAACATGAAGCCATAGTAATGTCGCTAACGATCCAATTGGCGTAATTTTTGGACCTAAATCAGATCCAATGACGTTCGCATAGATTAACGCTTCTTTCATAACCCCCGATGTATTTGTTTCAGCAATTGCCAATGCATCAATCATAACGGTTGGCATATTGTTCATGATCGATGATAAAAATGCCGCAATGAATCCCATTGAGATTGTGGCAACAAATAGCCCCTGCTCTGCCGCAGACTGAATAACATTAGCCAGCACATCGGTTAATCCGACATTACGTAACCCATAAACGACGACATACATTCCTACAGAGAAAAAGACAATATCCCATGGCGCTCCTTTTACGACTTTAACAGTCTCTACCGCAGAACTTCTTCTAGCCATTATTAGGAAGAAGATCGCAACAATACCCGCTATAATTGAGACAGGGATTTCCAATGGTTGACTTGCAAAATACCCAACCAGTAGTATCGCAAGTACGCCCCAGGACAAGCGAAACATTTTAAGATCCTTGATTGCTTGCTTTGGTTCTTCCAGTTGATTTACATCATAATCTTCCGGAATACTTTTCCTAAAGAACAGATAGAGCACCAGAATACTTGCACCGATCGAAAAGAGGTTTGGAACAACCATCCGTGTCGCGTATTCAATAAACCCAATTCCAAAGAAGTCTGCTGAAACGATGTTAACCAAGTTACTCACAACAAGCGGCAGCGAGGCAGTATCCGCGATAAAACCACTCGCCATAATGAATGGCAGAATCATCTTTTCTTTAAAGTTTAAGTTTCTTACCATCGCGAGTACGATCGGCGTGAGAATTAGCGCAGCTCCGTCATTGGCAAAAAGGGCGGCAACAACAGCACCCAGTAGAATCACGTAAACAAACATTTTCTTTCCGTTACCTTTGGCTATTCGAGCCATATGTAAGGCAGCCCATTCAAAAAAGCCAATTTCATCAAGTATGAGTGAAATAATAATAATCGCTACAAAGGCCAATGTGGCGTTCCAAACAATGTCCGTTACGGCTAATACATCTTGAAAGTTAACCACACCTGCTATTAACGCTAAAATTGCTCCCCCACAAGCGGACCAGCCAATTCCCAGGTTTTTTGGCTGCCAAATAACTAATACAAGCGTAAGTACAAAAATAATCGTTGCTACAATCGCTAAATTCAAATGAATCCCCCTACTAGCAGCACTGAATACGTAATCCAGCATCCTCCAGTGCACGTAATTTCTCTTTCTGATCAGGTATTTGTTCTAATACCTGTTGAATGATTGGATATGTGGTATGGGAAGTATTTAATGAGTAAAAAATCCATTGTCCTTTTCGCTGTTCTTTTACAATACCGGCATCCCTCAGTTTCCTTAAGTGCTGGCTAATGGCCGGCTGACTCATTTGCAGGACTTCAACAAATTCGCATACACAACATTCCCCTTCTCTTACTAATCCCAAAATCGTTAAGCGGTTTTTATCACCTAGCAGTTTTAACGTTTGGGCGGCATTTTCCAATTCAATTATTGTTTTTTCCATGAGCAACACCTCGCATCATTAGTATATAAGCATATGCTTATATATGCAACAACAAATTACTCATCTATTCCATGAATGAGTTCGAAAATTCTGCAAAAATCATTATAAGCATATATTTTCGCTTTGTTTTAAAAGAAGTTGATCTTCCGCAATATGGCCCGTTTGTTGTATACGAATATTTTAACATAATGAATTCGCACCTTCTAAAAAATCGGAAATTTTATGTAACTTTTTATAAATTAACACCATATTTACCACATCCAAAGAACAAGCATTTTGGCAGACAATTTAACAAGGGTACATAAATTTATGTACATCTGATAATTCGTATGTTATTTGGTATGTTATTTCGTAGTATAAGTTGAATCAAGCATTGTCATATCAATAAAAAAGGGGATATAAATCACTTGTGATTTATATCCCTGAAATTTATGCTATTTTGTATTTTCTCTCCCTAAACTGAACCCGTTACATTTAGGGGCAGGTCTTTTCGTATTTTGCCGGGAATGTTTATTTGGCGCCCTCGGATTAGAATATGAATTTAATAAAAAACAGAGCTGGCTTTGAGAAACTATAACGATTATATAGAAAGCTACAGCGATTCTTAGTTCAACTACAGCGCACCGCTATAGATTATCCATTCAATTTTTGGCTTCCTGTCGTTCATCTGAATCCGGTCCACGCTTACTTTTAAACCGTTTATAAATGACATCAATGCGATTAAACACCCACTGCAGTGCAAGCCCCTGAATGGCAATACCAAGAACGGAGACCACTGTCAATGTCCAGACTGACATAGACTGGTTAATCTCAAACACCCTATGGCCAAAAAAGAGCAAATAGCCGAAGACCACGAACAATGCATCAAAATAAGTCTCGGCAGAACTCTCAATTATCCAGATAAGAATGCCTTCTGCAAGCAGCAAAAACAGGATAATGGACAAAATCAGCGACTTCGATTGAAATGTCAGTTTTTCAACAAAGGGCACAACATAATATTTTGTAATTGTTTTTATCCGGAAAAAATAGATTAACCGTACGATTCTGGCCATCTGAAAAAACTGATCAAACGGGATAATAGCAATGATAAGAAACGGATTTTGTTTGATAAAATCCCACTTCGAACCCGATATGATAAAACGGACGGTAAAATCAGCAAAAAACACAGCCCAGACAATCCAGCTTACTGTCGAGTTATACGTGTCATCCGACCAAATAGTTATGATTGTGAGCATCACGAGTAATATCATGATGCTTTCATAAATGATTTTTGCCACTTTTTGCATGGTTTGTCCCTCTTCCGACTGACTTATAATATATTATATAAAAAAAGCCAGGGAAGTGTAACCCTGGCGAATTTTGCAATTCATTTTGACGATGCCTGTTATCAGGCGAGTACATCCCGGTATTCAGATGTTTCCTCCATTTTCTTCTTAGTGTAAGAACATGTCGGGTCTATTTTCTTCCCTTCGCTGCGTGCGTGTTCGACCATTCTTCCGACAAGCTTGCCGCCGACGCCTTCACCGCGAAGTTCTTCGGAAACATACGTATGGTCAACATTCAGCACATGCTCGCCGATTTCCTTAAATGTGATTTCTGCTTTTGGATTTTGCTCATCGTCGCCGATATAAAACTTGTGGTCACCTTTTTTGATATCTGCCATAAAGATTACCTCCTCAAAATGCTCAACAAAATCAATGTTGATTACATTATTCCCGTTTTATAACAAAATAATCTTCCATCCTTACCCGAACCATGGAGCTGTAGCAATAATCGCGGCCACAAAAATAATCATTAAATAGTTCACCGATACCATAAACATTTTATCCGCCCATTTCCGGGTATCTTTGGCAAACAGACCGTTAATCGCCAAGGCAAAATATCCGATATTAAGAAGTGTTGAAATGATAACAAATGCTGTGCCAAGAGAAAACAGATAAAACGGCAGCGGCAGAAGGCATGCGATATAAACAACCATTTGCCGCTTCGTGATTTCCATGCCATGGACAACCGGCAGCATCGCAACGTCAGCCGCCTTGTACTCATCATATTTTCGTATGGCAATCGCAAATGTATGCGGCATTTGCCAAATGAAAATAATCAGTGCCAGTACAATCGGAACAATATTAGATGCCGGGGCAAGGGCTGACCAGCCTATTAACGGCGTCACTGCACCGGAAATGCTGCCGATGACTGTGTTCAGCGTATAACGGCGTTTTGCCCACAGCGTGTACAGCACGACATAAGTGAACCACCCGATAAGCGCATAAATGACTGCTTCTAACGTTGTAAAGGCTAACATAACCAGACCTATGATGCTTGTTGCCATTCCTATCCACAGAACGGTCCGGAGCCCGATATTGCCGGTAACGGTCGGCCGTGCTTTTGTTCTGTCCATTACGGTATCAATATCGACATCGTACCAGTTATTGAAAACAAGTGCACCGGCCATCACGAGCGTGCTGCCGATAATCGTCAGCAAAAATATACCAAAATTCGCCGCAAAGGACGCTTCTGTAAAATAGACGGCAAGCCAAAACCCTGCAAAAACCGGTACAGCATTGGCAATCAGCACCGGGATTTTAAAAAGTAGTTTCAGGTCCGCCACAATTGATGTTTGGTTGTCTTTCTCTGATGCAAAATCAGTACGATTTATATCTGATGAGGTGACAATTTGCCTGCTCATCCTATTCATCCTCTCAGTAAACATTCAGGCACTTGCGGACAGTCAGCCGCCTTCTTTTGGCGGGTACCGACCATTACATGCCGGATAACAAATAAAAAATACCTCTTTATATATTGTAATAGTTTGGTACCGTTTTTGTAAGCAGAATGAACTACAGGTGCGTGTTCAAAAAAGGAGGATAAAAAGACCGGGAAGGCAGTTTCGATCACTTTCACCTGACTTTTTGAACATCCTCTATAACTTCAGTTTGCTGCTTCTTTGGAATTTCATTCACCATTGAACACAGTAGGTATTATATCATGTTTCATACTTGCATGCGTGATTTCACAAAAATGTCATCCGAATCAATCCGCTGTGCCTCATATTTAAACCCCAAATACTGATAATTTTGCCGCTGATACATCTCCCGCGCTGTATCCTCACCGTCAGCAACCAGGATAATCGTCCGACCTTGAAACCCGTCCATGATAAACTGCTGCAATTGCCCGCCGATTCCTTTTCGCCGACGCGCCTCCCGGACGGACAGGTCATCAATTTCCACAAAATCATCTGAGAGAATCACGTTCATCGTTCCTGCAGTTTCTCCTTTATAGTAAGCAAGCACCTTCATATAGTTTTCATCGGCAAACTGCTTTTGATTCAGTTTCATCTTTTCATTGGCAAACGTTTCCCCGTTTTGCTTATCAGTTTCATATTGCAGACTAATGAAATCATTTAAATTGCCTTCAGTCACTTCCTCAACCCGGATATCCGGGTTTTCCTGCTGTGCCGGGAAATCGTTTGGCTGGATGGCATATAATTCCATCAACCCAATATCATAGCCATTATTCTCAAAATACTTTTGCAGCCCCGGCCTCGGTTTTTCATTTTCTGGAAACTCAAATTTTAAATGCGTCTGATTGTGCTTCTGATGGAAATCTTTTAAAAATGTCTCTGTCTGTTTGAATTCTTCCAGCGAAGGCATTTGTTTAAAATCGATAAAATTACTGTCATACCTGATCAGCATTTCCGGATAATGATAATGAATGTACTGTACATTCTCATCAATAACATGTCCAATTGTTTCAATGTCGTGGAATGTTGGGTTTCTCATATGAATCTCCCTTCTCTCTATGACAGCTGTTTAATAAAACAGTTTTATCCCCCATAATAATGGGTAGTAACCCGTCAAAGGATGACGACTAACTGACCTTAGATGCCCGATTTTGTTGAGGAAAAAGCGCCCCACTGAATGAAGTTTCTACTTTTCCCCGCATCTAATGGACAGTAACCCGCCGAAGTACGGCGGCTAACTGTCCTTAAATGCCCGATTCGGTTCAACTAACATTCAGTGGGAAAAAGCGTCCCACTGAATGAAGTTTCACTTTATTATACCAGAAAAGCAGAAACCATGGTGATGTGGCTTCTGCTTCTTTCATTCAATATTTATTATTACTCAACACCTTTTGTCCATTCATCAACGGTGTCCTGGTTATTGCTGACCCATTCTTCAGCCGCTTTGGCAGGGTCCATTCCATCGTTGATTTTCACCATTACTTCTCCGATTTGATCTTTTGTCCATTTAAACTGGTCAAGAATTTTGTGTGCCTTCGGAGCGTCTTTTTTCAAGCCATTCCGGACAATGGTATTGATATTGTCGGGATCGCCATAAATATTTTTTGGATCCTCAAGATACTTTAAGTCAAATTCTGAGAAAGTCCAGTGCGGTGACCAGAGTGTTACGATAATTGGTTCTTCATTTTCGATGGCCTCACTCAATGATGTCGCCATTGCCGGAGAAGAGCTTGCCTGCAATGTCCAATCATCAAGCCCATATTTTGGCATTACTTTCTCTTTCGTCAGTTTCATCTGTCCGGCTCCAGGTTCTATCCCTGTGATCGTATATTCCGTTTTATCCCCGACTGAATTTTTGTTTTCTTTCAGGTCTTCGATTGATTCAATATCCATATATTTCGGAACAACCAGTCCAAGCGGTGCCCCTTCCAGGTTTGGCCCAAGATGCTCCAGATCCTTTTTATACTTTTCCCAGTAACTCGCATCTGTGTGAGGCAGCCATACGCTTATTGTTGCATCTGCTGACCCATCGGAAACACTTGTATACATTGCACCGGAATTAACTTGCTTCAAGGTAACGTCATAACCTGCTTCTTCCAGTACGACTTCCATGACATGGTTGCTGGCTGTAGCTGATGCCCATGCAACGTAAGGAATCGTCAATTCTTCCTGACCAAGTTCCATTCCGCTGTCACTGTTTGAACCTTCTTCTGAGGCTTCATTGCCTTCATCTTCAGTGTTCCCGCTGCCGCCGCAAGCTGACAAAATCACCAATAGCAGTACAATACCAGCCTTACTCAACAACTTCATTCTCTTCAACACTTATTTGTCCTCCTCTATTGATTAAAATCTAAGACGTGATATGACGCATTTATTTGTTTAATTCTTTAAACACCTGACGCATGTTTTCAGGTGTGAACTGGAGTTGATCAGGATACGGTGCTTCCCAGTTCTTGTGTGATTCACCGTTAAGTTTCTTAATCATTTCAGGTGTATCAAATATGGCGAGATCATAAACCCAATTGGCCATCATCATGATCGATGCCATATGTGCACCTTCATTCGTAGCGCCGCAAATATCCTTGATTAAATTCACCTGATAATCACGGAAGTAAGCATCAAACACGGATGTCATCAAACAGCCGTCCGTGACAAATCCACCTATGATTAGATGTTTGATTCCCATATTCCTGAGCATCAGATCTAAACTTGTATCAAAAAAACTGCTCCAGCGATATTTATCAATTACAATGTCTCCTTCTTCAGGCTTGATCTGATCCATTATTTCCACGGCATCGGTCCCGTCATTGTAAAATACCGGTTTGCCATCTTCCGTCAAAGGTTCCTCATTTGACAGGCCAACCTTATCCTCACGGTTAACGTGCCGGGTGTATATGATCGGGATGCCAATTTTCCGGCATTCAGCAATCAGCTGTTCCGTCTTATTAACAACCGCATCCACGCCCTCAATGCCAAATTCACTTTCTTTTTGCACATCGATTAATACGAGTGCTGCATTACTCTTGTCCAGTGCTGTCATCTCCTTTGTATTTCGGAAAATGCTCAAATATCTCCCTTGATTCCATGGCATTTGCCAATCTGAGTGTCCAGTCAAAGTAGGTCATGGTTTGTTCGATATCTTTGAGGTCGCCCTGGGCCATTTCTTTCGCCTCTTCGGAATCACCATTTACTGCAATATCTTTCAGGGTGCCCTCCACTTGCTCATTCGCCCTTGAAATGATATTTCTTTCCTGTCGCAGCATTTTGGTAAAAAAAGCAAAAAAGTTTTTGAAGAAGTCTTTTTCGGCAATATAGTGATCTTTACGGTCGCCTTTTTTCCAGACTTTGATCACCATTTCTGTGTCAAGAAGATCCCTTAATCCCGTGCTGACACTTCCCTTGCTCATGGCAACCTGATCTTTAATTTCATCAAGATTGAGCGGTTTGTCCGCAAAATAAAGCACACCATAAATCCTTCCCACAGATGGTGTCACACCATAAATCACCATCGTCTGGGCAATTGCGCTTATAAGAATATCCCGTGACTCTTCAATTTTTTGACTATCATTATCGGCCACCATGATTCACCAACCTTATTTTGATCAGTATAATTTGTTCAATTTATTCTATTTATTTTGAACAATTTAATTAGATTATACAAAATACTATTATATATGTCAACTTTAGTTTGGCAAAAGTTAAAATATCGATGTATAGAATAAGAAAAAGACCGGATCTTTCTTAGAACCAGCCTTAATTGAGGATTTATTAAGATTTAAAGATTGTTGTTAGGTAGTTCGCTGCCTTTTAGAAGACAGCCCTTTTAACAAAACGAGTCTTTTGGTTTTGGAACGGACAACCCGAACATAGGTCTGAGGTAGAGCGCTATGAACGTTCCTCCCAGCGCCATAATGCCCCAAATATAGCCGTGCAGACTGAATGATGCGATACCGCCGAAGTAGGCACCGATATTGCAGCCGAATGCCAGTCGCGCACCATAGCCCATGAGCAACCCGCCAATAACTGACGCAGTGGCATTTTTGCCGTTAATCTTTGAAAATTTAAAAAGTCCGCCCGCAGCCGATGCAAGAAATGCACCAAGGATAACACCGAGATTAAGAACAGTGGTGGAATCAGCAAAAATTGATGATTCCAACGCAGCTGCGTTCGCACCCTGCCAGTATCCCCAACTGGCGACATCAACCCCAAAGAATTGCGCAACTTTTGATCCCCATAAGGCAAAAGCTGACGTAATGCCCCATGGCGTTCCACGCGTCATCAGTGTTAAAGCATTAAGAAGTGCTAATACGGCCGCAGCCGCGAACAATGGCCATGAACCGCGAAAAATACGCCTCCAGCCGTTCGTTGAGGGTTTTGGTGCCATTTTCGGCGGTCGTTTCTTTTTCTCCACTACCAGCGTAATCCAGGCAATCAAACTAAACAATGCAATCGATAATATCCAGGCACCACCATAGCCAAACCCTGTCGATGTTGCCAGTGAAACAGGCTCAAATGCCGGCAGGTCTTCGGTCCAGAAAGGCAGGTGATGTGCTCCAATTGTTGCACCAACAATAAAGAATAATAGCGTGATAAACATGACAGAGCGTCCGCCGCCGACTGCATAAAGTGTGCCGGACGCACACCCGCCGCCCAGCTGCATACCGACACCAAACATAAAGGCACCAACTAAAAGACTGACGCCTACCGGTGAAACATAACCGGAAACACTGCCACCAAAAAATGAGTACCCAAAAGCTAGAATCGGTGCAAATAATGTAACAGCGACCGCCAGCATTAACAGGTGCGATCTTAATGCCTTCCCATTTCCAACAGACGCCAGCCTGCGGAATGCCGATGTGAACCCAAACCGGGCATGGAATAATGTATACCCAAGCAAAAGACCGATCACAAGCAATAACGACTGTACGCTGTCCTGTGTTGCCATAAGGTAAATCAGCAGAATCGCTCCGGCAATCAGACCTCCAATGATCAATGGCATTTGCGGTTTGTTTAAATCAGTGTTTTTTTGCTGCATTGGATCCTTCACATCATCTATCGGTTGAACTTTTGCAGCTGAATCCATTTAAAACACCCTTTCCCTATCATTTTAGTTGGTTTTATTATATATCATAATAAAGGCTGATTGGTTTTGTGTCAAAATATTTTTCAATTAGGTATTAAAACAGACCTCCATACCGTTCAGCCAGACATTATCATAATGGACATGACACAATATAACCAGTCACGTCCCGAGTTTTGCATTTTCAGGTTATCGATATTGCGCGGACCGGGATGCTGCGAACCGGGTGCAGACATGCGAGGGCAATCTACAATGTGATGCGGATTGCAGCACAATTTTTCAGACGAGGAATTAATTGAGGAAATCCAGGATTACGATTTTTTGCGGCGGCGATCCTGCAGCAGTACGTCCCTTGTACCATCACCATTATCTGTCTGCTAATCCCATTCAAATGACTCGAGAAATTGATAAATATCCTCATACACCTGTTCACGGTCTTCACCAAGCGTGATAATATGACCGGAATGTTCATACCATTGTAATGTTTTTTTCTCCGCAATGATTCCCTATCAATCCTGATGTTTTTTCAGCATCTGCTGTAAATATTCTTCCGACTTTCCTTTGGGAATACTAAGGGTTTCCCACTCTTCACTTTTAAGTTGCTTGCCAATGTAAACGATTTGCCCGACATGATAAGCATAATGTGCCAGTTGTCTTTCAATCGCATCAATGACCGTATGGTTTTCACCGCGTATAGCAACATTTCTTAATAAATCCGCTCCATCTAATCCATTAATCGTTCCAAACAAAGAATTCCAGCCTTTTTCCCAGATTGAAATCATTTCCCGTTTTGACGATATGGTATTAATAAATTCCTGATCACGCTCTCTGCTTGTTTTTTCACCATCAGTGGTTAAAAAATCAGTCCATCTTGAAGTCATATTGCCGCTTAAGTGCTTAACGATAACTGCAATGCTATTTGAAGATTCATTTAAAAACCAGTGTATTTCATCTTCAGAAAATTGTTTGAGTGCCTCATCTCCAAGTTCCTTAACTTTATAAAATCTTTCCCGGACAACTTTTAAATACTCAGTACCAATGTTCATCAAATACCCCCTCACTTTAATCAAGCAATTCAACCTTTCACTATAAATTCCACATCCCCAAATGAAAGACTGATATATTTTTCCATATCATACGGCAAGTCTTACATATTGACCATTCTTCTCATCCTTGATAACAGCTCCCAATTCAGCCAGATCCTCCCGCAGATATTCAGCATCTTTCTTTTTATCCTCTTTCAATGCGTGTTCCCGCGCATGCAATAAAGCATTGATCTTTTCAGGAAAATCAGGGTGGCCCAAAACCCATCGCTGATATTTGTTTTTAAATGGATCTTCGTCATACCAGGGATATTGATAACTATTCAACGCTTCTCGAACAGTGTCTTTTTTCGTTTCTAGAAATCTTCTATATATTTCCTGGTTTTTTTGTCCAAGTATAATGAATTGCTTATTTTCCATATAGATGGCTGAGATATCTTGTTTATCAAAGGTATCCACCTTATTATCCAATTTTAATCGCAGCTGATGATCGGAAATCTTAATTTCAAGATTCTCTTGAAAAATAATAAATGCTAGCACTATGCCAGCAATAATTCCGATAATGGCAGCGGTAATTGTAAACCATAGACTCTCTGATGATGCAATGATTTCAATCAGCCGTTCCATAGGGACTATAGGTAGTTTCAGCAACCATCCGGCGATGACCGGAATAAACCAGCCAATCAAGCCTCCCAATGTCATAGGAATTAAAATAATAAGCGTTTTTTCATACTTACTATAACCAAGAAATGTTTCATCGTTTCTCATAAACACTTTCCTTTCGTTTTCAATGCTTGATAAATCATTTAACGATTTTCAAGATACTTTCTGTCAGTTTTTCATTATATTGTTCTATGCTTATATTATTTTGGAAAGTAAACATGGATTCCGATATTGCCCCTTGAATTACAGTTGTAATCACCCGAGGGTCAAAATTAGTAAATTCCTTTGATTCTTGTCCCTGGCTGAGAATGTCCAGTAATAGACTTTGTTTCATATCATCCTCATCATCTTCCAGCAAATAATATGGGGTATCATCGGGTGTACGTGCATTAAAGACGATTTCAATTAAAGCGATATTATTCGTTTTGTTTGTTACTTGATAAGCCAAACCAGCTTCTATAAATGCGATTAATTTATCTGTTGAAGACTGTTTTTGTGCAACACGCTCATTAATAAACACCCACTCTTTTTCAACTAAATACATTAATGTATTATTCATCAGATCCTCTTTACCAGAAAAATGGTAAGAAATAAGGCCGGTGCTTATCTTTGCTTTTTGTGCTATTTTAGCCAGACTCGTTTTTACATAGCCAATCTCTTTTAATACCTCAATTGCTGCCTTTATGATTTGTTCTCTCCTGGCATTTGCGATAAAGGATTGTCTGTCTTCCATAAAGTTTGCACCTCATCATTTATTTATTTGACTAATTTTTTGATTAATTGTTCAATCAATTTTAATTATATATATTTTTGTTTTTATGTCAAACCAAAATGTATAACAATGCGGAGGGCAGCCAAGTGAACTTATGATTTATGAACTTCCCATTTTAATGGGCATATATTATATATGAGTAATTATAAAGGGGATGAAATCCATGGAAAAATGGCTTAAAAGTTTAAAAACCAAAACACCGCAGGAGGGGTTTGAGTTAGCCATTACACTTGCGCAGAAAGGTGTACAATATACCCAGCCATCTGAAAAAATCAGAAAAAAATTGCGTCCTAAATACTCACAGAACGCAAAGAGTTTGATATCAGCTTCCCAAGTCATCGCAATAAATTTTCAAACAATAGCTGCTGCTAATAATTATTGGGAAAGACAGCGCTAATTAATTTCTGATTAATATCCATTTTATGTAAGCGTCCAGGTAAACCTGTTTAATATATAAGCGTCAATAATCCCTGTCTGAAAAAGGTGTGGGGATTGTTTGAAGGTTATGAGAACCCGGAAAATCATTGAAATTAGACAAAAGGACAGGTTTAATGCCCCGCTTCGCTTTTCCTTGAACGGGGGCACTTCTCCTGTCCACTCCTACCTTAGCACTCTTTCAACCCAAAGTTATCGAGCAATGCACGCACTTCATCTGTTGACTCTGTCATCATCAATTGACTTCTTAATTCATTCGCTCCTCGAAACCCGCGGACATATATCTTAAAAAAGCGACAAAGAGGTTTAAATGGACGTGGCTCAAATTCTTTTGAATATTTATCATGGAGATCAAGCTGTAACCTTAAGAGATCAACCAATTCCTTACTGCTATGTTCTGTCAGCTCTTTTTCAAACGCAAATGGATTTTTAAAAACACCACGCCCTATCATAACCCCATCAACACCGTATTGATGAGCGAGCTTCAAGCCAATTTGACGGTCGGCAATATCGCCATTGATTGTCAGAAGTGTATCTGGCGCCACATGATCACGAAGTTTTTTAATTTCCGGTATCAGTTCCCAATGAGCATCTACCTTGCTCATTTCCTTTTTTGTTCTAAGGTGAATGGAAAGATTAGCGATGTCTTGTTTGAATAAGTGTGTCAGCCAGTCGTGCCATTCATCTACATCAGTATAACCAAGCCGTGTTTTCACACTAACGGGCAGTCCTCCTGCTTTTGCTGCTTGTATTAGATCTGCTGCAACTTCCGGACGGCGGATAAGACCGCATCCCTTGCCCTTAGGTGCCACATTAGGTGCGGGACACCCCATATTGATATCCACACCTCTAAATCCCTGTTCCGCCATACCAATACTCATTTCTCTAAAGTTTTCAGGGCTATCACCCCATATATGAGCCACTATTGGTTGTTCATCTTCTGAAAAAGTCAAACGCCCTCGTACACTATAGATCCCCTCAGGGTGGCAATAACTTTCTGTGTTTGTAAACTCTGTAAAAAACACATCAGGTCTGGCTGCTTCACTAACTACATGGCGAAAAACAACATCCGTCACATCTTCCATTGGTGCCAGTACAAAAAACGGACGTGGTAAATGACGCCAAAAATTATCTTTCATATCCAAATTTAAAATCCTCTCATCATGAAAACAATATTTCTCTGATCCTTTTACACTTATACCATGCTTGAGTACTTTTTATCAAATTGACCGGAATTGTTTATTTTAACTGGGAAGATTATTTTTTATTAGACAACTTTCTTCTCCAGCCAGCACACCGCTTCAACATGATGTGTCTGCGGGAACATGTCAACCGGCTGGACTTCCTGTGTGGCATAGCCGCCATCTTCCAGGATACGCAGATCGCGGGCAAGTGTCGATGGGTTGCATGAGACATAAACAATCCGCTTCGGCTCCATGCCAAGCATTGCTTTCAGCAGTTCCTCATCGCAGCCTTTGCGGGGCGGATCCACGACAATCACGTCCGGGCGCATTCCCTGGCCGGTCCACCATGGCATCACTTTTTCCGCTTCGCCGACGTAGAATTCGGCATTGGTAAAACTATTCAATTTGGCATTTTTTTTCGCATCATCAATCGCTTCCGGGACGACTTCCACACCGTAAACTTTTTTGGCTTCCTGTGCCAAAAACAAAGAAATACTGCCAATTCCACAGTAGGCATCGACCACCGTATCATTGCTCCCGATCCGGGCATATTCCAAAGCTTTGTCATACAGTTTTTTTGTCTGGGGCGGATTAACCTGATAAAAAGACTTAGCGGATATGGCAAACTTAATGTCACCAATTTTGTCATAAATATAGTCTTCTCCCCAGATAGCCTTTGATGTTTTGCCCCATATGGAATTTGTCTTCTGGTCATTGATATTATGGACGATCGATTTGATATGCGGATAAGTCTTGATCAGTTCCTTGACCAACTCATCCTGGTGCGGCAAATCAGGTGTTCGTGTAATGATAACGATCATCGTATCCTTTGTCACCTCACCCGTACGGACGACAATATGTCTTAACACACCGGTATCATTTTGTTCATCATAAGCAGGGATGCCAAATCGGTCAGCTATTCGACGCACGGCTTCTACCATGCGATCATTCACTTCGTCCTGGATATTGCACGTTTCCATTCCCTCAATGATGCGGTGGCTCCGTTTTTGATAAAAACCGGTTTTTAGCTCACCGTCCTCTTTTTCCCCGACAGGCATCTGCACCTTATTGCGGTAACGCCATGGATCGTCCATGCGAATGATCGGGTGGACCGGCACGTCTTCCAGGTGAGCGATTTTCCGCATCGCATTCCTGACCTGTTCATGCTTCATATCCAGCTGCATGTCGTAGCTCATATGCTGCAGCTGGCATCCGCCACATTTATAATACACATCACACGGCGGCTCAACACGCTCCCCACTGGATTTGGTCACGTTGAGCAGTTTTCCGAACCCGAAATTTTTATTGACTTTAACGACCTTCACTTCGCCTTC
Source organism: Lentibacillus sp. (assembly GCF_035301675.1). Lineage (NCBI taxonomy): Bacteria > Bacillati > Bacillota > Bacilli > Caryophanales > Bacillaceae > Lentibacillus > Lentibacillus sp. Next base: position 19,094 of record NZ_DATGTT010000102.1, read on the forward strand.
TTCGCCCGGCAGCGCATAAGGGACAAATAACGGATAGCCATTGATTTTCCCGACACCGCTTCCTTCATGGGTCAAATCCTCAAACTGAAGTGTGACGGTCTGATTCTTTTTAACCGGTACTGCTTGTTTCGCCATTGGTATCTTCCTTTTCGTACATTAATGTGGTTCTAATCCTACCATATCCTCTGTTTAAGAACCAAGGCGCAAGCGCCCATTTAGCGACGTACGGACTGCGCCTGCGCGTCGCAGGTGGGTCGGCGTTGCCGCGCATCGCGGCGGTTTTAGCCGATCTGCCCCACTGGCCGCAGGAGATAAAGGAAACACGATGAACGTAAGTGAATCGCTGTTGACTTATCGGACGGAGGTGAAGGAAGTCACGCTACAGCTTTAGCGCTGGAGCCGGACGTGGCAATTTTTGATAAAGCATTCGTAGAGCCAAATTTTATAATTTCTTATATTACCAAAAAAACCGGTCACCTCCCCTAAATGAAGTGACCGGTTCCTCGTACAGCAGCTATTCCGTGACCATCTGCAGTTCAACCGGAATAAACTCATCGACAGATTCACCGCTGACAACAGACCCGACTGCGTCTATCGCATTTTC
>NZ_DATGTT010000103.1:0-24361 GCF_035301675.1 Lentibacillus sp.
ATTCATAGCCATAGACGGTCTGGCGGGAAATAATAGAAAGCATACACCCTTCTAATATCCCTTTTAATAATTGGCTTCGCATGGACACAACTTTCACCCACTTTATATTGCAATAGTTGTCTTATTAGTTCCTTTATGAAGTATGTATATTGTATTACAATATAGTGTAGCAAAGACGTTGCTATATTGCAATACATGATAGCAAACGAAAAACTCCGAGGTAAGCCTTTGAAGTTATCTCCAGCTTTTCCCCTGCTCAACAAGGAGCGTGTAAGTTTGTCGGTATAGATTTCAGGCGCGCGCATAAACAGGTCTCTTTATATACACTTGCAACCACAATAATCTCGATTATCACAATATCTATTTTTCTTGTTGTATTAGCAGGGTGAGATTTGCCAAGATGTCAGTCCTAAATGAACACACTATACTCCTAATTCTTTTTTGGCCCCATAAGCGCTGCCACAATGCCGACTAATCCATAAATTATAAAAGAAGTCGCATAGCCCCATGTCCCAATAAACCATCCAGCGAATATTGAGCCTATTACTTGTCCCACCGCCAAAAGTAAAAATGGAACGCCAATACCTAATGATGCATTCGTAATAAATACACGAATTCCCCAAACAAGAAGAGCTCCGGTTAAAAATATATAGGAACAGCCAAAAATTCCAGCTGATAAGTAAGACATTAACAAACTTCCTGGTGCAAAAGATAAAATTATCGGTGATGAAGCAATCGCCAAGCTCCCTATTTTATAAGCTAAAGACAGTCCTCCTTTTTCAACCAGGGAACCAGAAAATCCTCCAAGCACACCAAATAGTCCTATGATGACCCAAAACCCGGAAAGCTGCCAATCACTATAATCACCAGCCACTTCAATAAACGATCTGGAAAACGTCCAAAAGGCTGCTGTGGAAATTCCCAGGGTAAGAGAGGCCACAATCAAAGGGGTTGCTCCTTTTACGCCTCGTAAAGTGAGATCCCCCTTTCTAAACTTCAACCTTGAACTTGTCCCGACTTTCGGAATCGCACGGAAATTCCATATCAATATCAGCAATGTCAAGACAGCATAGATCAAATACGTCAGCCTCCAATGAGGTGTTAAAAAAATTGCTCCTGCTCCGGAAAGAACTATGCCAAGACTTGTTCCTGAATTGATCCAAGTATTCGCCTTCCCTTGTTTATCCTCTTGAATCCAAAGCGATATCGCCGCACCATAAGGTGGCGATACCAAACCTGTGCTTCCTCCAGCTAATAACACTCCTAACGCCAGCATCCATGCATTTGGCGTGATACCCATCAACAGCAATCCAACAAAGGCTGACAGCCCAGCTAAGATAATCATCCTTCTAGGCCCTTCTTTTGTAGTGATCACAGTGGATAGAATGATCGTGACACAGTAAGCTAAATAAAATAGCGAAGAAATTATCCCTGATACAAACTCGGACATTTCAAGCGATTCATTGATCCCGGGGAGAAGCAATCCAAAACTAAACCTCGCCAATCCATAGGTGACAGCAATCATGGTGACTCCAGGTAAAACTAACCTTGAAAATTTCATGGTTATTCATCCTAACTTTAATTATATAGAACGACCTTTCTAATTATAGTTAAAAAAATTACGATGTATATTGGACAAGTGTCCTCGCCATCGCAATAGAATGTTCAGTTGCTTTCTCTGCACCAATTAATGTCGTCATAGAAGTGGTTCCTTCAAGCAACAATGTAAGTTGATTAGCTAAATCTCGTTCGTTATCTTTACCTTTCCTTTGAGCCAATAGCTGAAAATATCTAAGCAATTTCGATTTGTGACCTCTTGCAATGTTTTCAATCTCATTATCTGTTCCAGCATAATCTTCTATCGCTCTTAAAAACATATCCCCTTTGTAAGATTGTTCTTTTAACCAACGTCCATGAGCCTCTACGGCAAGGATAAACGGGGAGTCCGAATCCATTTCTACATGTGAATCCAAATAAGACCAATAACGTTCTTCACGCTGCCTTAGTACTTCTTCAACCAAATTATCCTTGGAAGGAAAATGATTATAAAGCGTCATTGTTGCTACATTCGCTTCGCTGATGATTTGCTTCAAACCTACTCCGCGAAAGCCATGCTCATAAAATAATCGTTCAGCTACTTTAAGTAATGTATCCTTTTTTACAGATCGACTCATGTCATCCACTTCTCCTTTGGTTAGATAGAACGACCTTTATACTATGAGGTTATCAACTAAAGTTCTTATCGTCAACCATTTCTTTCATTTTAAGTAAGCTACTCTGTCTTTCCAACAAACTGACAATTTAAAAAGGACGCCTTCTTATTCGAGAAGCGCGCCCTGACGTTAAAGAACTAACACAGTTAAACTGATCTAACCGTGATTTCTAGTTGGTCATGAATTTTACAGTTCTTGCAGAATGTCCTCTAGATTTTGCATAGCAAAATCTATCATTCTTTCATATAAATTCAAAATAGATTGACCATAATTATCACCTGGAACTGCCCATTTGCCGTTTAAATCAACCCAAGTAGGAGCGGATCCTCTTGTTACTAAATCAAAACGTGGATCAACTAGCGGGTATTCATCAGGCAGGGGATCAGTCGATGCGTAGGCAAATAAATGCTGCATATGAGCGAGCACTCCTTCTCCTGGCGTATCAAAACTTGCCCCTGGATTATCTGGTCCAGTTGCTCCTAATCCGCAAAAGTTGTTTTGTTCAGGTTGCACAATACCAGTAAATCGAAGAAAATCTGTTTCATGCATAGCTTGAGCAAATGCAATATCCCCTCTTATTCCATAATATTCTCCAAAGGTTAAATAATAGCTTCCTATCTCAACAGCACTGGCATTTATGTCTTTAACAAACTGATTCATCAGTTCTGGTGATAGAAAAGTCTGCCCCAAAATAGGATATCCAGAAGTATCTTCCTGACCACCGTTTTCAGTAATATTGAAGGCATCTTCAATTCCTGCATTCCTAACAGTTTCCAATCGTGTCTCAGCATTGTTCCGGTTTGAAAAAACTCCAGCCTGAACACGATACCATTGTTCACCGGAAATGGTGACTGCCACAACAAAGGATTCGATTCCATTCGATTGTAGGTAATCCACCCGATTTTTTGCATTTTCCTTTGACTGGAATGAACCGGCTATGACTTTATACAGTGTTCCGTTGTCTTCCTTGGGCTGCAGGTTGAATGCTTTGGCCAAACCATTCACATGCCCCCGTGCTACGGTTTCTCGCCATGAGAGGTCTCTCATTAAATCCGCATCATGTGCGTTATCGATAAAGCCATTCTCCGTTAAGAGTGCAGACATTGTTGTCTCGCGCAATACATGGAAGTTCGCTTTTTTCTGTCCGCGGTTACGGAGTTGATTGACCTTGGTTACTTCTGCATGAATGATATCCTGATAACGAGCTGTTGACGATGAATCGGATAAACTGCTGTGAATATAATCCTCATAACCCTGGGCATTTCCATTAAAAGCATTGCAATGAATGGACAAATAATAATCCGCATCCCAGGAATTCGCTTCATTGGTACGCTGCTCCAGACTTTTCGTGCTGTCTTCTGTACGGCTCATGCGCACGTCAGCATCACTGTATTCATTGGTTAATATGCTGCGGATGCGACGCGCAATATCCAGATTGATATCCTTTTCATCCAATCCATTTCCTTGTGCCCCGGGATCTGAGCCGCCATGTCCCGGGTCCAGGTATAGTTTCATCAAAACACCCCCTCATTTAAATATGGTGCAATATATTGTATTTCAAGAAAACGAATCGCAATTGGACTAGAATTTACTTTTTATTAAACTGAGGCAAATATGCCCTAATCATGTCCCCTGCTAAAATTAATAGATTGTTTACGCGTATTTAATACTGGCTTAATGTTCGTTTGTTACGCTTTAACTAGAAATAAAGAAGAGGAGTTACATGACCAAAAAATTTGGTATTAAGCACTTAGTATCGCTTTGGTTTTTTCTGGTTTAAGTATTAGAGTGCCTTAAATCCTTCATTCTTCTTTAAGATTCTGAGTGGTCCAGCAAAAAATTAATCTGTTCCAAAATCCTGGACAATATCTGCTCCTCTGTATCACGGTCATCAAACAGGTGAATCATGATTTGGGTAACCATAGCACTGTAAATCAGCTCGACTGATGTATCGACCGGGTATGACTCAGGCAGACTGCCGGACGATCAATCCCTTCCAGCTGATGCGACAAATCAGGCAAATCACTGCGGAATATTTCCTGGAGCAATATTGATTTTGATTTGTAATAATTATACAGTGTACCGACGCCGACCTCACAGTCTAGCGCGATATCGCTCATGGATGTATTCATGTAGCCTTTGGAAATAAACAAGCGTTTAGCTGTTCGCAGGATCGTTTCCCGGGTTTTTGTTTTCTTTCTTTCTCTGAGATCGCTCATGAGTTTCTCCTTTCTTCATTTAGCTCATCTATGTCATTTTTTCGGTTAGAAGTTAAGAACAAACCGATAACCGCCCCCAAAAATGCTATTAAAACACAGCTGAGAAGTGCAGTATTAACCGCATCTGCGAACGTCAGCTGAATAAGTTGTTGTACTGTATCAGGCCCGCTGATTTCCGATGCCGGATCTCCGCTTATTCCCCCATCAAAGAGGATGACGGAGATTTTGTCCGCAACCCCTGCAGGCAGGTCAGCGCCCGAAAGAAATTCTTTCATGTTGGATGCGAACTGGCTTTGCCACACAGCTGAAACGACTGCCACACCTAATCCTACACCGAGGAGGAATATCGTATAGGAAATACACCAAGCGTCATCAAACTGTTCAGGTGAAACATTCCTGTCCCGAATGCCCATAGTTGGTCCTTCTTGGGCAACGAACCCAGCTCCGGCAATAGCTAATGGGGCAAGGAAGAATGCCCAGCCAGACTCAGTGGAGACATGTGCCAGCCAGAAAGTTCCCCCTGCCACCAGAAGGAACCCGGGTATCACCAGCCATCGTCCATCAACTCGTTTAGATAGCGGTTCAGTGATAGGACTTACGAACATGCCGCCGATAATAACTGACATCAATAACAGCCCTGTAACAAATGCTGAGTGTCCCAATTCGACTTGTAAATAGTGAGAAATCGCAAAGTAAATTCCCATACTGGCGAACTCACTGGCCCATCGCAGCAGGTTTCCCACAGCGAAGAATCTGTCTTTGAATAAACTTAGGTCTGCCAGTGGCTCCTCGGCTCGAATTTCCGACACAATAAACAGGGCCAATAAGGCAGCAGCTCCGACAAACGAACCCAGGATAAGCTGTGAACTCCACCCGATCCGTTCGCCCTCGATAATGGCGAAAAACAGCAAGAAAAGTCCGGCACCACTTAATACGAGACCAAGGATATCGGACTTGCCTGAGCCTTGAAGCGATCCAGATTTAGGGATCACTAGCGGAGCCACCAGGACAACTGCCACACCCACTAATACGTTTAGCCAGAAGATGTATTCCCAGGACAGGCTGGTCGTTATGGCACCACTCAGCGGTGTTCCCAACAACGCCCCTAAAATGAAGGCAATTCCCTGAACTTTAAAAGCCAGGCTCTGTTTCTCATTGGGGATGGCAGCCTTTATCAAAGCGAAAACAGCTGCCTCCACCATGGCTGCCCCAATTCCCAACACGACGCGTGCACCGATCAAAAACCCCATGGATGGTGCAATCGCGCATGCAATCGAGGCCGTTGTGAAAACCGTGACCCCGTATAGGAACAGTCGCCGCCTGCCATGGTTATTGGCAAATTTTGAAGAAGGCAGTAAAAAGACAGCAAAAGCGAGGATGAAAGCTGTTATGACCCATGTTGCCTCATCAAGCGTGCCATCCAGATCCTCCATAATCGTCGGAAGCGGGATGAAGATCGAGGCGAAATCCAATACCACGACGAAAGAACTCATCGTCATAATAACCAACATCGTCTATTGGGTCCTATTCAGGCGAGTCGTATCATCACTGTTATTTTCGTTTGATTCTCTCAATTTCTTTGCTCCTTTCTCTGTTAATGCTATGTAAAGCGCGACGTCCTTTTTGGGTACTTGTCTAAGCGATGTCGTCATCCAGGATCTAAGTTAGTAATCAAAATAATCCTATAAAAATGAATTCAATTCACTTTTGAATCTAATTCATATTGTGAACGGATACTTCATCGCCCGTCAACACTCATTCATGCATGAACCGGGAACTTAAAAACCAGCCTATGATAAAATTGTATGAGAACAAAAAAAGCAGGCTTAACCTAAGGAGCGGAGAAAATTGAATAAAACAGATATTATCAATTGGCTGGAGCAGCACAAACAGGCATATACCGCAATGGCACAGGATATTTGGAATCATCCGCAACTCGCCTATGAGGAGATATATGCAAGTGATTTACAAATAAATACATTGAAGGAAGCTGGTTTCACTGTACAGCAGCCGATAAATGACATGAAGACCGCATTTATCGCGGAATACGGTCAGGGCAAGCCGATCATCGGGATCCTTGGCGAGTTTGACGCACTCCCCGGCCTTTCCCAAAAAGCAATTCCGGACAAGGAAGAAATGGTCAAAAACGGTCCGGGCCACGGATGCGGACATAACCTCCTTGGTACCGCAGGCGTGGAAGCAGTGATCGCATTGAAGGAAAAGATGGAAACAGACCGGATGGAGGGTACTATTCGCTATTACGGCTGTCCTGCAGAGGAAGTTTTAAACGGAAAGACATATATGGCAAAGGCAGGCGTTTTTGATGACCTTGATTGCGCGCTGACCTGGCATCCGATGACAGGCAATGCGGTGATGCATAAAAGCATGCAGTCGATGGTTTCTATCAAATTTCATTTCAAAGGGAAATCCGCTCATGCCGCAGCATCGCCTGAATCCGGCAGAAGCGCACTTGACAGTGTCGAGCTAATGAACATCGGAACAAATTATCTGCGCGAGCATGTTCCGGACGGCACACGCATGCATTACACCATCACCGATGGCGGACAGGCTCCCAATATTGTTCCTGAAACGGCAAGTGTCTGGTATTTTCTGCGGGCAGCTTCCAAGGAGGAGGCGGAAGATATTCTTCGACGGGTGAAAAATATCGCAAAAGGTGCTGCACTCATGAACGAAACGGAAGTAGAATCCGAAATCCTGGCATTCGCATATGATACGCTGCCAAATGATCCACTGAATGAATTAATGTATCGAAATATGCAAGAAAGCACACCGGTGGAATATACAAAGCAGGAGAAGGAGTTTGCATTGAACCTTGCCAAAACACTGCCAACATCCGGAAAATGCGCTGAAGAATTGCTGCCGGCAGCCATCTCTTTTAAGGAATATACAAAAGGGAATTCCATGCCGGGTTCCAGTGATGTTGGAGATGTAAGCTGGATCGCTCCAACAGGTATGGTAACGACAACATGCGCCCCCGTCGGTGTTGCTCTGCACTCCTGGCAAGCCACCGCATCATTCGGAACAGGATTGGGGTATAAGGGAATGCATCTCGCAGCGAGCACAATGGCGCTTTCCGCCTATGAACTACTCGAAAATAAAAACAACATCCTGGAAAAAGCCAAGGAAACTTTTGACCAAGTACGGGATGGCAAAACATATCAACCCGGCATTTAACAAAATTTGGCCATGTGAAATCAATTTTAGTTCTCCGGCTTTATTGTAGATGCTTGGTACCGGGAAATTCGTGATGCTCAGTGCCGACAAATTAAATAACCCCTCAATGGCTTAAGCCAAGCACTGAGGGATCTTTTCCGAGTGCGTAATCTCTCTTAATGAGGTTGGTCTATTGTGGCCGTTCCATGTGACAGCATGGAACGGCCTTTATTAATATATGACCTGCTATAACTATTACATCACGAACTTGATATTTGTACACCGATATCAGTTATTTTCTTGATAAGCTAGCGCTTAATGCGAGAGGATCCTCTCCCAAATAGTCACTATGATTTCCTGAAGTTGCCAATTACTTCAGCAGTTTCACTGACGCTGACAAACGCGTTCGGGTCCACATTTTTTATCAGCGATTTTACCAGTGCCAGTTCATAGCGGGTGATCACGGTATACAGCACTTTATTCTCATTGTTGGAATAGGCGCCATATCCGTTCATAACGGTAATCCCCCGAATCAAATTTGCAATAAGCTCATTTTTAAGCTCTTCACCTTTATGCGTAACCACCATTAGATTTAATTTTACATGACGGGTATGAACGCGGTCGATAACAACGCCGGTAATATAAATCGAAGCCATCGTATACAATGCCAGTTCCCAAGAAAAGAAAAAACCGGATACAAACACAACGATACTATTGATACCGAAAATTAATACTCCCAAAGGAATATCATGTTTTTGGGTAACAACAAGCCCAATGATATCAGCTCCTCCGGTTGATCCGTAAAACCGTACAATGAATCCGATGGAAACACCTACAATGACACCTCCAAAGACCGCAGACAGCAATGCATCATCGGTTATCTCTAATACGGGAATATACTGCATTGACAGCGACGTGATAAAAACGGAAAAAATACTGTTCACTATAAATTCCTTGCCTAATCTTATCCATCCAATCATGAAAACAGGAATATTAAAAATGACAAGCCAAATACCGGAGTTTATGGGTGAAAGCAGGCCAAAAATCATAGCCAGACCTGTCACACCACCAGACAAGACTTCATGGGGAAGCAGAAACATATTAAAAGCGAACCCCAAAACAACAGAGAACACAAATAGTACAGCATATTTATATAGATGATACATTGCTTGACCCTCCAATCCGAACGTTAATATAAACACCCGATAAATTTTAGGGCCCGCAGAAATAAAAGTCAATATTGTAATCAAAAAAATTACGATTAAAGTTCAATTTATCCGTGTCCCAGGCATTCTGAATCTCCCGCCTCCTTCCTAACATAATCTGGGCAGTTTTTGCTGGTAAATATTAAAATGGGACATTATCAAAGGTTAAAGAATATTTTCCATATGACGATTTTCGGCAGCTGCCGAAAATCAACATTAATAGAAGGGTTATCGCATCGCGCGAAATCAGTTGATCCTCGCGCGAATTCCAGTGAACGTCGCGCGATATCTTGAGGTTGTCGCGCGAAATTCGTAACTCGTCGCGCGATTTCATGCCTTCCTCGCGCGAATTGCTCGACCCCCTCAAATCTCTCAATCCCCCACTTTAACTTCCACACGGTTATGGGCGGATTACTGGAAAAATGGGGTGACGGTCCGGTTGATCCGGCAAATGGCATTAATGGACCCGCGGATGTTGCCGGACACTGGCGGGAAGTTGGCGAACAAACGCGCATGCCAATTGATGGCACACTTATGCACGACAACCCGGTTCAATCATCTTATCCCCCTTCCCGCGTTTTTAAAGTGATTCAAAAACAAGACGAAGCGCTAGCTAACGTTTTTCTGCGCCGGGCAAGAGAAGCTGTTTTCGCATTTAATGAAAATATTTCAGACCAATCCGTGTTGGTTGAACTCGTAAATAACCTCGGACTTGACGGGGAAGCAGTTGTAAATGAAGCGGAACAGTCAAACGGACAGCAACTATTAAATGAAGATTTCAGACTTGCCGGAAGCCTGGGCGCCAGAGGATTTCCAACAATTGTGATGGTAAATGAGGAGAATAAAGGTGTAAAAATTGTTGGCGGCCGCCCACTTGACTACTATGTTTCAGGACTGAAGCAAGTTCTGGATTCAGAAGATCTTCAACCAAACGAGCAGCCGGCACTTTCCGATTTGCTTGAACAAGAAAAACTTCTATTTTCAAAAGAGATTGAAGTCATGTACGATGTTGAAAAAATGGATATTAGCACATTTGTTGAAAACGAGCTTTCATCAAATGCTTATCAGACGAAGGAAATTTTAGGTGAAACTTATTATGTGAACAAATAATGATAAAATAGACCGTGTTTTTCAATAGCCATTACACGAAAAAACCAGGAAAAACCGTCATACGTTTTTCCTGGTTTTTATTTCCCAAAGGTCACACTGCCGAGTTTCATCCACGTCTTTACTCAGCTCCAATACAAAAACACCGAAGTTCACAATTTAGCCGATGATGTTTTATTTTATTTTTCAGCAACCTCTGCTTTTTTTCTGCTGGCGTTTGCGCACATTTCCCTCACTAAAGCCACATAATGTTTGTTATGTCTCGGCCTCTTTAAGCTTATGATGCTTTATTCCAATGAAACGAACGATCAGAGCTTGACAATTGTCCTGCCGCGCACGTTGCTATCCAAGATATCTCTTAAAACATTTGGAAGTTCATCTAATGAAATCTCATTAACCATTTCTTCATGCATGTCCGGTTTAAAATCATCCGCCAGACGTTGCCAGACTTTCATTCGTTTTTCCATCGGACATTTAACCGAGTCGATGCCAAGCCAATTGATGCCTCTGGAAATAAACGGAAGTACGGATGTTGATACCTCTGTTCCGCCTGTTAATCCGCTTGTCGCAACAGATCCGCCATAGCTTAACGTACTCAAAATGTATTGCAGTGTTTTACCGCCTACAGGATCGACAGCAGCGGCCCACTTTTTACCGCGAACTGGTTTTTGCTCGGTGTCCTCAACCTCATGACGGTCAATCACGTTTTTTGCGCCCATCTTTTTTAAATAATCCGTTTCATTTGTTTTACCGGTGCTGGCTGTTACATCATAACCTTGCTTAGCCAGCATATTGACAGCGAGACTGCCCACGCCGCCTGTAGCGCCTGTGACCAGGACGGGACCTTTGTCTGGTTCCAACCCATTATCTTTAAGTCTTTGGACGGATAATCCTGCTGTGAAACCTGCTGTTCCGAGAATCATCGCTTCTTTTAGAGACAAGCCTTCTGGCAGAGGGACAGCCCAATCTGCAGGTACACGCGCCACCTCACTAAATCCACCGGAATGACCGGTGCCTAATTGATAGCTTGTCACAATGACTTCATCGCCTTCATTATACCGCTCATCCTGTGAGTCAATAACCGTGCCGGCTAAATCGATGCCCGGTATTAAAGGATAAGATTCGACCAGCTGGTGATTGATCGCGACCATCCCATCCTTAAAATTGACACTGGAATAAGCAACGCGGATGGTTAAGTCCCCTTCCGGCAAGTCATCCATGTGCAATTGTCTGATGTTTAAATTAGCTTCATTCCCTGTTTTTTCAAGTACCAACGCCTGAAACGTATCCATATTCAAAGCAGACTCCCTTCTGATACAAGTTCTACTTTTTATTTTATCAATCCAGCGTCCCTCATTACCACAAAAATGCTAGCTATATCTCAGCAGCTCAATCGTTCCGTTAAATTTTTCATACACCATTTCTACTATATCGGACAAGTCATTTCTTAATCATACAATTTTTGGTTCCCATTCTGCGGCAAGTAATCCTTTTGTTCCAGAAATTTAAACAATCTAAAACAATACGTTCGGTCTATTGTTTATACAATTTTGAGTAGTAGAATAATAGATAACACAAAAAGGGAGGAAAATTTATGCAAAATAAGTTGTTATACTTGATTGTGACCATTCTGTTTCTATCATTAACCTCCACTTCAGTCCTGGCAAAGCCCGTTCAAGTAGAAGATGCTGAATCGATTCATTTCGACTCAACTGTTGTCGATGGTCATAGTGACACAATGATGAATGTAATAGATGAGGAGACATGGCTGCCCAAGAACGATATTGGTGAGGAAACATCATTTCACCTGGATATCCCCAAGGCTCAGGCAGGCGGAGTCGATGCGCCATTCTTCGCAGCCTTCACGTCCGGCTTTTACGACAACAATCCACGCACTATCAGCAGGACATTAGCATTGATTAATGCTTTATACTGGACGGAAGAACAAAATCCGGACACCTCAACATTACATCCACCACCAAAGAAATCCAGCAAACAGTTAAGCATAATAAAATTGCGGCCATCCCTACAATCGAAGGCGCCTATTCTTTACAGGAACACAATGCATTGGGCCTGTTGCACCAATATTATGATCTTGGCGTAAAAGTTCTTGGATTTAACTGGAATTATTCAAATGCGCTCGGTGAAGGTGCTGACAGAGTGTATGGCGATCCGGACAGAACGCCATCGGAAGGCGGACTCACAGATTTGGGTGCTGAGGTAGCGCGCGAAATGAATGATATAGGCATGGCAATCGACGTGTCACATATGTCCCGGAATACATTTTTTGACGTGCTTGAAGTGTCGGAAGCGCCTGTCATTGCATCCCATTCAGGTGTCAATGCGGTCAAGGAACACCAGCGCAACCTGACGGACGAACAGCTTTTGACGCTTGAAGAAAATGGCGGTTTGATTAACATCGTATTCTACCCTGCCTTTTTAACAGACAATGAAAAAGGCTATGTTGAAGATGTAGTGGACCATATCGATCATGTTGTTGAATTGATCGGTATTGAACATGTCGGCCTTGGATCTGATTTCGACGGTGCATCGATGCCTAAAGACCTTCAGAACGCTTCAGAAATGCCTGGAATTACCAAGGAACTGGTCGATAGAGGGTATTCGAAACAGGAGATTGAAAAAGTGCTGGGAGGAAATGCCCTGCGTGTGCTTAAAGAAGTGGAAAAAGCGGCAGAAAAGGACTCATCTAAGCGCGGTGTCAGCCCTGCTATAGAGCCGGAATATGAAATGGGAGAAATCATTGACAGCAGAACACCACTTCTTAAGGCAGATATCGATACGAAAAGAGGTCCTGCTGTAGATGGGGATAGTTTTAAGGTAATTGTAGATGGCATTACTTATGAGCCTGAGTATGATGAAGACACATCAACACTGTCTTTGCATCTTAATGAGGAACTGCAGGAACGGTTCCATGTCGTGACTTTTGAAGCGGCAAACAAAGCTAAGAAAGTTACCAGAGAGACGCGGATATTTTATATTGGGGATTGAGTTCGATTTTGGTCATTAAATAAATTCAGGAAATGTTTAAAGAGCAGGAGGATTTATTGAATCCTGCTCTTTGTCTGTGCACTTTTCTCACCTATGTGTCGATTTTTTCCGCTTCAAATCCAACGTTATCAATTTTATCAATAACTTCTGAAATTCCTATTAAGTTCCGATTAAATGTTATTCGTGCATTTTCATCTGCTAAGTTTACGCTTATATCCTTTACACCGGCCATTGCCGAAACGGCTTTTTCAATTTTGGTTGGACAGTTGGAACAATGCATACCTTTAATATCCAAATAGATTGATTCATTCATTGTGTCAATCACCACCTTCATGCTTTTTGATTCATTTTATTTATAACTGAACCAGTTTAGAACAAACAATTAATCATACGGAACAACACAGCTTTCTTTCATTTTGTTCCAAGACGAACCGAAAGCATGATGCCAAATTTATGCACACCTAACATTAAGGCACCTGCTGCAACCTGATCATATGCAGTATTGAAGGGATAAGGAAGCAATAAGTTCGCGGAACTGATTTGAGAAGGAACACAAAGCTGGGCTGTGGATTGGTTCAGAAAAGGATTGTTCATTCCGCCAATGAAGGCATTTACGATAAATAACATGCACGCCGGCATTAATACAACACCACTCAGGAAAGCGTATCGTTTCATGTTTCCCCTGCCTAGCCGCTGTTTTGGATCAGGCGATGTAATGGGCCACCACATTGAAAACGATAAAATAAACAGCAGCACTAGATAGCCATTATGAAACACAGTATTTTGTGCGAATGCATTTAAAACTATTGGTGAATGGTACAGCAGGAATAACAGAGAAAAAACAAACAGTGAAATTTTCGAAGGGATAATTAATTTGCTGAATAGTTTTAAAGAAATCCCCCATGCCTGTTGATATAAACGACAGGGTATTCCTAACAATAATAGAGGTGGAATGATAAAATAAAGAACGCTCATTTGCATCATATGCAAACTGAATGATAGATGAGAAATAGTTGATAAAGGGCTCCCTATGACTGCGTATAATAAACCTAACGATAGGAAAAACAGCAGAGGCTGTTTATGAAAAATCTTTATATTCTCGAGTTGTTTAATCAGATATGCATACAGAACAACTGTACATGTAATACCCACTAAAAAAGGGATATTCCACACGAATGACCCGCCAAACAACACATCATAAAGCAAGCGATTCTCCCCTTCAGTTTCGTTTAGTCAAAGAACCCCGTATTACCATATATTGATATGTTTAACAGTCACAAATCATTCCCTAAGTTTTTGGAACCGGACACGCGAAGTAAAATAAGCCGGCAACTTATCCACAATTGGACACCTGCCGGCTTTAAGATTTTATAGCGTTTCAAGCACTTCCTCCAGCACCTTAATGCCATGATCAAATTGATCTTTGGTCACAATTAGTGGCGGGATTATGCGGATTACTTCACCTGAATTACCGCCCAGGTAAAACAGAACGCCTTTTTCAAGACAGCCGTCCAGTACTTTCATAACAGCATCTCCATCTGGTTCACCCGTTTTAGGATCCTTAAATGCCATGCCAATCATTAAACCAACACCACGGACATCATGAATCATTGGAAACTTCTCTTTCAATTTCATTAGGCGATTGAGGGCATAAGTTCCAACTTCACGGCTATTTTCAAGAAGTTTCTCCTCTTTGATCACCCCAATGGATGCCCTGGCAGTTGCACAGGCTATCGGATTCCCCCCGAAAGTAGTGGCATGGCTTCCCATCGGCCATTGTTTCATCAGTTCTTTTGAAGCAATGGTGACACCAAGTGGTAAACCGGCTGCAATACCTTTAGCGACTGCCATTATATCCGGTGTGACATCGAATGTTTGCGCGGCAAACCAATTACCTGTGCGGCCGAAGCCTGTCTGTACTTCATCAAAAATAAGTAAAATGCCATGACGGTCACAGATTTCACGGATTTTTTTCAGCCAGGACTTAGGCGGAATGATATAACCGCCCTCGCCAAGCACCGGTTCAACAATCATGCAGGCAACCTCTTCCGGATCAACCTGATGACGAAACAGCTTCTTTGCTTCATCTTCCAGTTTTTCAGGAAAATACACTTCGGGATCCACATCATTCGGCGCTTCATCCGGATTTGCATACGGCAGCTGATATGTTAACCATGACGGCTGCAGGTGTTTCCGGTATTTACTTTTTGATGTGGACACACTGAGTGCACCAATTGTTCGTCCATGGAACCCGCCTGTAAATGAAATAACATAAGGGCGATTCGTTACATGTTTCGCCAGTTTCAATGCGCCCTCGATTGCTTCTGTACCACTGTTTCCAAAAAAGAAATTATCCAATTTTCCCGGCAGAATCCCCTGAAGCTCTTCGGCCAGCTTTAAGATCGATTCATACATGACCACGCCAGATGGTCCGTGTACCAGATGGTCAGCACTATCCTTGATGGCTTCTACAACTTTTGGATGACGGTGCCCGACATTTTCAACCGCAATTCCGGAAGTGAAATCCAAATACTTCGTTCCATCCGTTCCATAGTAATAGCATCCCTCTGCCTTTTCGACTGGTAAATTCGGATGATCCTTTGCCATGCTTGGTGCAAGAAAATTTCCTATCGAATCTACTAATTCCAGCCAATCTTGATTATTTTCCGTCATGTTCATTCCCCTTATCCTATATTGAATATTTTTTTAGTTTGCGTACAACGGTTGGCTGACTGATTCCCAATAATTCAGCCATTTCAGTTGTTGTTTTACTATGTTTCCTCACATTTTGAATGATTTGTTTTTCAACATTTTCCAAAACAGTAGTCAAGGGTTCACCATTGAATTTGTATGCTTCGATATATTCATCTCCCCGGTATTCGAAAGGCAAATCATCTATTGTCAAAGTCTCAGAATCGCTTTGAACGATAATTCTTTCAATTACATTTTTAACCTCGAAAAAGTTACCGGACCAATCTAAATCAAGCAAAGCTAAATATAACTCTTTTCCAAATTTCCTGTTGAGTTGATATTTATCACAGAATCTCTCTTTATATTGTTCAATGGCGTATTTAAGATCCTCAATACGTTCACGCAATGCCGGAACATAGACAGGTACGATATTCAGCTCATAGTATAAATCTTTACGAAATGTTTGCTCTGTCGTTAGCCTTGTGAGTGATTTTTCAGTCGAGGCAATGACTCTAAATTTATCATTATACTGTTTTAATGCCTCTATGAGAATATGTTGTGCATGTAACGATAGATAATCAACACCTTCTAAATATAGGGTACCAGAATTAGCCATATCCAATAAACCAATTTTTTCATCCTTTACACCAGAAGACTTACCAAACAATTCATGTTCGAATATAGCATCTGGTATAGAAGAGCAATTCACTGTGATAAAGGGACCGCTTTTCCTCTTACTGAGATTATGAATATATTTTGCAATCTTTGATTTACCGACTCCTGGCTCCCCTTGCAGTACAATATCAACATCGTATGGAGCAACTTTTTTTACTTTATGAAGCAAATCCTTCATTGACTGGCTTTCTGCAATAAAACCATCAACATTCAAACTTGCTTCACGAAGATTGGCTAGCTCTGTTTTGACCCTGGACATCTCACCATGCAGTTCATCCAAATATTCCTGAAGCATAAAAAGCTCTGAAACCTCGTAAGAATAGCTCAAAACATATTCAATATCATGATGTTCATTAAACAATGGAATCCCTGTAATAAGGACCTTTCGCCCGTCCGGAGTCGTTTGTACCGTAATGGCTTTTTTCTGCTTCTTTAAAACTAAAGGCGTAATAGCCGGCGAAAATATCTTCCGTTCTTCTAAATCATAAACAGATTGCCCGAGTAAATCCTCTGGTTCCAAACCATAAAGGGAACCGCTGATATTCGTGACTTTGATAATCCTGCCCTGTCGACTCGTGATTATAATATCTTCATCATATGTGTCAATGATTTCTTCATCTACATTTTTTAAAAAGTAGAAGTCTTTCATTGGATATCAGCACCATTTCCAATTATTATTCATACATGCAATACGCCATTTGATTTTGAATAAAGGTTCACGTGACACTTTTTTCTAAAAAAGGAAAACATGCGCTATAAATACGACAATTGGAAGCGTAATGATTGTTCTTTCCAGGAAAACAATCACTAAATCCACAAAACTGATTTTAATTTTTGATTTTAAGAGTAAAATACCTATTTCAGACATATAAATCAACTGAGTGAGTGACATTGCAGCAATGACAAAACGTGTTAATTCGCTTTCGATTCCACTCGCAACAACAGCCGGTAAAAACATATCTGCAAAACCTACAATCATCGCGGGTGCTGCTGCAGCTGCCTCCGGGATCTGCAACAGGTTCAGAATTGGAACAAAAGGATAAGATA
The DNA here is from genome assembly GCF_035301675.1 of Lentibacillus sp. NCBI lineage: Bacteria > Bacillati > Bacillota > Bacilli > Caryophanales > Bacillaceae > Lentibacillus > Lentibacillus sp. The sequence continues at coordinate 17,341 of NZ_DATGTT010000103.1, forward strand.
AAACCTTAAAGACCGGTGTAAATTCAGCGATGATAAGTGCAATCGTTCCAAGAGACATGACAAGCGGAATCAGGGAAAACCATATGTCAGCCACAACCTTAAATCCACCTTTGCTTACCTCTTTGAAATTTTTAATTTTAGATGCCTTCTCAAGCGCTTTCTCTATCCCCCATTTAAAACTCGAAACACCTGCTGGAGCATTTTCATCAATCTGTTTGCCAACAGGCTCATAATACGTATCCTTTTTTCTCGATAATGGGGGAATGCGAGGGCAAATGATCGCTGCAATAATACTTGCTATGCAAACGGTAAGATAAAACGGAACAAACATTTCGGTTAACCCAATAACACTGATGACGACAAAACTAAAAGCAATCGAGTTAATCGAAAAGTTAGTGGCAACAACAGATGCTTCTCTATCGGTATAATAGCCTCTCTCATATTGTTCTGTAGTGATAACAACACCTACTGTTCCAGAACCCATCCAGGAAGCGGTTGCGTCAATCGATGATCTTCCCGGAAGATTAAACAATGGTTGCATAACCTTGTGTAAAACAGTACCAATAAATTCCATTAATCCGAATTCCAGTAACAACGGCATCAATACCCCGGCAGCTAAGAAAAAGGTTGCCAAAACGGGAACGAGAGAAAATAGAACCGTACCCCCGGTCAGCTCAGACCAAATCCATTCGGGACCTAATTGGTAAAGCGTCATAATTGCAAATATTGAGCCGACCAGCCTCATGATAATCCAGAAAAGATGTACATCAAATAATGACTGCACAAAGGCATTCTTTTTTATAAATCCCGGCTTGGCTGCCTTTGTATAAATGGCCAGTATAGTTGATAGACAGAAAATGATTGTCATAAATACTGGCCAATAATCTTTAAATGCCCCTTCCAGTAATCCGGCCAGAATCCCTACACCGATATTCGTCTCCCCTTTGTAAGGGACAGGTATCAAAAAGAGCACTACACCAATCAAGGAAAATAAAATGAATTTAAAATAGTTTGGCATAGTCCTGTATTGACCCAAGCTGAGGCTTTCCTTTTTTTCTTCCATTTTTTTCATCCCCCCCATATTACAATTTAAGTAATGGTTTCATGGTGGACCTTAACACTTCAATCGAAGAAGTGAGCTTGTCTTGTTCCTCTTTGTTCAAATCCAATTCAATAATTTCTTTTACACCCTGTCTGTTAATAATGGCTGGTACCCCGGTATATATATCATGGAATCCATATTCACCATCCAGAAGTGCTGATACTGGCAGAACAGTATTTTCATTTTTTAATATGGCTTTTGTTATTCTTGCTAAACCGGCACCGATTCCATAATAGGTAGAGCCTTTTTTCTCAATGACAATATCCGCTGCATTCCGTACGTTAACGGCAATATCCTCTAGATCCTTGAGCTTGTATTTGTCACTGGTATTCACAATATCCATTACGTTTTTACCACCAATTGCTACATTGCTTAAAGCGGCTACCTGTGAATCACCGTGCTCACCTACGATATACCCACTAATACTTTTTGGATCCACAGTGAAGTATTCGCCTAACATATGGAGGTATCTGGCTGTATCTAATAGTGTCCCGGATCCAATAACTCTTTCTTTCGGGAGCCCTGAAAACTTCCACGTTGCCTGTGTGATGATGTCAACCGGATTCGTCGAAACTAGAAAAATTCCATTAAAGCCGTGTGCCATCACATCGTCTACAATAGATTTAACAATCTCTGTATTTTTTTCTACTGCTGATAATCGTGTTTCTTCATCAGTTTGACTTACCCCGGCGGTAATACAAACGATATCCGCTTCTTTACAGTCATGGTAATGCCCATTCCATACTTTGGAAGGGGATTCGTAAAAAAATCGACCATGGTTTAAGTCCATCACTTCGCCCTCTGCTTTTTCCTGATTCACATCTACTAATACAAGCTCTTCCGTTATCCCCTGGTTTACCAGAGCGTATGCGTAACTAGAGCCAACAAATCCAGTGCCGGCTATAACTACTCTATTCACACCAGTTGTCATTACATCACCGCCTTTACCATTCATATTGTTTAGCCAAGGTCGATTTGGAAGGACTATTGATTTAAAAGCGCTTTCAATCTCTTCGAAAAAGGTAAAAAACTCTTTCATTTAAACCATCATCAATTCAAAATAAAATAATTATTTATTATTGAATTAAAATTATACAATAAATAATTCAGAATTTCAAATATAATTTTTGTTTTCCGTCAATACAAAAAAGTATGTATACCGCGACTAATGCTAAGTGTCTCTAAACGAGTAATTTATTTTATTTAACATTCAGCAACAGTCACAAATTATTCACACGGATTTCACATTATTATCGTTGATAAACAGCCTGTCTATCGATAATATGGTGTTAGAGTTTGTTTTAAATTGTTATGAATTGAAATTAAGATCTTGTTGCCAGTTAAGGCGGGTAAAATTTCAGAGAGGTGATTCGATGCTCCCCATTGAACGACAACATAAAATAAAAGAACTGCTGAACGATTCCCACAACATGAAAATATCCGAACTTAGCAAAGAACTCGGTGTTTCTGAAATGACGATTCATCGCGACTTGAAACCATTGATTGAGGAAGGACTGGCAATCAAGACGTTTGGCGGGGTCACACTGGCTTCTGCTGATACAAGGGATTCTTCTCCTTTGGAAGGCTGTGTTATTTGCAGCCGATCCATAAATGAGCGATTAGCTTATCGGCTGATCCTGACAAACAACCGAATTGAGATGACATGTTGTGCACACTGCGGACTTCTCCGTCATCACCAGCTGGGTGACAAGGTGATCCAGGCAATTTGCCCTGACTTTTTAAGACAAACGACAATAAGTACACCCCTTGCCTGGTACGTTATGGATACATCAATTGATATGGGGTGCTGTCAGCCGCAAATTCTGCCTTTTGAGTGGAAGAAACATGCCAATCAATTCGTTAAAGGTTTCGGGGGAAATGTTTATCGTTTTAGTGAAGCACAAGAAGTCATTTTACAAAAAATGAACGGAAGTGACCAATGCAGCCACCACCAAGAATGAAAGAATATAATATTTGAAATGGAGGATTCCAAAATGAAGAAAATGATTTGGGCATTTTTGATATTTTTAGCCATGACACTTCTGGCAGCCTGTGGCGATAATAGCAATGAGAGCACAGGTGATTCGGAAACAGAAGAACCTAAAACACTTGACGTTGCGTTTGACATCCCGGAAACTGCTGAAGCCAATGAATCAGTAGAACTAAAAGCAACCGTTACATACGGTGACGAGAAAGTCAAAGATGCGGAAGAAGTTAAATTCGAATACTGGGAAAAAGGAAATGAGGACAACAGTACAATGCTTGAATCGAATAACAATGAAGATGGGACATATACGGCCGAAGTGTCCTTTGAGAATGACGGGGTTTATGAAATATATGCCCATACGACAGCCAGGGGTATGCATACAATGCCTAAAAAAGCCATCACTGTCGGTAAAGGCACCAGCCAGAACACGGAAAATGACGATGAAAATCATGATGGTGGAAGTAATGAACACGGTCATGCAGAAGGATTTGGAATGGACTTCACTCCCCCTAAAGACGTCAAAGCAGGTAAAGAAACCGATTTAGCGGTGGACCTGCAAATGGATAATGAACCGCTTGAAGGCGCAAATGTTCAATATGAAATTAAGAGTGATTCAGGAAATACCGAATGGGTTGAAACAGAAGAAACTAAATCCGGGAAATATAGTGCTGCCTACATTTTTGAAGACCCAGGCACCTATAATATGACCATTCATGTTAAAAATGACGAAGGCTTGCATGAACATGATGAATTTCAGATTGACGTTAATTAAATGAATACTGTTGTTTCACTTATATATCGAGCAGGATGATTAATTTTATCCTGCTCTTTTGTATTGTTTTTAAGTCTATCCCTCAACTAGCACGAACAGAAAGGATTGAAAATCATCAATTACGGTTATATACATAACTATATAACCGCATAAGGTATTGATGACGCATTGAACAATCTGATGAATGAAAGCGACAAGGTGCCCTCTACTAATGAACTGGTCAACTTCTACAAAATCAACCATGCAGCAGTTTTAAAAGGAATAACACAGCTCGTTGATGAAGACATCTTATACAAAAAACGCGGCGTTGGCATGTTCGTCGCTGAGGGTGCGAAAAAAAAGCTCATTCAAAAGCGGAAAGATGTTTTCGTCGATGATTATGTTGTTCGGCTTGTACAGGAAGCCAATAAACTGGAGATATCTGAAAGTGAAATCATTGCGTTGATTAAATGCGCAAAAGGAAGTGAACCGTATGACATTTGATGTGGAAGTGAACAATCTGTCGCTCTACTACAACGACTTTGCGGCACTGAATGATTTATCGTTCAAACTTAAAGGCGGTAAAATCCATGGATTGCTTGGCCGAAATGGCGCGGGAAAGACATCCCTCTTAACGTTGCTCGCCTCATACCGTCAGGCAACGGAAGGGTCAATTAAGATTGCCGGTGAAAACCCGTTTGAAAACGCGGGCATCATGCAACATGTTGCGTTTCATTACGAAACAGACTACAACGATGAATGGGATACAGTCAAAACCATCCTTAAACACGTGGAGCGGTACCGGCCGTATTATGACCGCGATTATGCCCTTTACCTGGTAAACCGATTTAACTTGCCACTCAAAAAGCCGATCAATAAACTGACGCGGGGGATGCAATCTGCTTTTGAGATCACCATGGGCCTGGCCTCACGTGCACCAGTCACCATTTTTGATGAAATCTATCTGGGAATGGATGCACCGGCAAGAGAAATTTTTTATAAGGAAATGCTAAAAGATCAAGCTGAGCACCCGCGCACTATCATTTTATCCACCCATCTCGTCTCAGAAATGGATTATTTATTTGATGAGGTCCTGATGATTGACCACGGAAAATTTGTCCTGCATGAGGACTACGAATCGCTGATTTCCAAAGGGGCGTCAATCACCGGTCCAAAAGTGGAAGTGGATGCGTTCGTCGATGATTTGACCCTGCTAAATGAAAAGTACCTAGGAAATACGAAGAGTGTTACAATTTATGGCAATCTGGATGATGCACGCCGGAAAGCAGCACAGCAAAAAGGTCTGGAAGTTGGTCCGGTCTCCCTTCAGGACTTATTTATTCATTTAACAAGCGAGGGGGTCTAGCATGAACCAGCAATCTTTTTCAGCCAAAATTGCCAGGGATATGTTTGGCATCCAAATGAAATGGTCATTATGGTTCCTTTTATTTGTGCTGATCGCTCATATTGCGATGTTAATCATTTCAGCCAAAACAGGTAATCGTGTTGGTGACTTTTTATTTTTCTCACATGGTTCAGCCAAAATTTATATGCTTGTCATCGGGATTCTCTCGACTTACGCATTCATGACGTTTTTTATCCATAATGGGTTGACCAGAAAAGATTATTTTAAAGGCTCCGCATTGGCCGCAGCAGGGATAGCTTTTGCGATGACATTAATCGCCGCGGTTTTATCCCTGATTGAATATCTTGTCCTGGGAGTTACCCATTTACCGGTTTCACTGAACCGCTCACTCACAGAGATTGGAATCCAGGTGTCCGGCAACAGCATCAGTGCTTTTCTGCCAAAGGCTATCATTGGGTCATCCATCCTCGTTCACAGCGACAGCTTTATGGGGACACTTTTCATGTATATATTAAATACACTTACTTATTATGTCGTCGGCTGGCTGATTGGCGCCGGTTTCTACCGGTTTGGATGGCTGATTGGCTTAGGATTCGTCGCCATGTCAATTGTGCTTGTAACAATTGGTGATTTGCTTTGGGGCACTAAGTTAGGTGAACCCTTATCACACTGGCTGGCGTTTGATTCGTTGGATCTGCCGCTTTATGGATCATTGGTCGGCACCATCGCTTTGATTGCGCTCATGTTGTGGCTGATCCGACTGCTCACACGGGATGTGATGATTAAAATGTAAACGGTGATGCCATAACTTTAAAGTGGAAAGTGTTCATTTCGACCAATGAGAAATGTTTATTGGGATTGAATCCTTTTTGGCTAAATAATATAAATTCCTTCTTAACAGGCACACTCACTGCTCTTAACGAATACACTGGGCACAAAACCAGAAGAAGGTGACGATTATGCCAAAACCATTACCTGTAAATATTGACCCGGTGAGGATTAGTGGCGGGCCGGAATTAAATGTTATCTATCCCAGAGTGTTTGGTATGCGCGATCAGCAAATGGAACAGTTCATCAACCAATCGATTGCCTATGAAACACAGCAGCTTATCAATAAGCAAGTTGGTGAGATGTCTAGTCCTCTCATTGAAATGGATGGCTCATTTGAAATCAAAAACAACCAGCGGAATGTTCTCAGTTTGTCGCTGCCCAACTATGCATACCATTACCAAGCTGCACATGGCATGACTTATATTAAATCATTAACTTTTGATCTGCAGAACCGGATGCGGTGCAGTTTGAGTGATTTGTTCAAGCCGGGAAGCAATTATGTGGAGCGGCTGACTGATCTGGTTAATGAGCAGATTGAACGGCGTGATATTCAGACGTTCAATGACCATGTTAAGGTTCAGCCTGAGCAGGATTTTTACATCGCCGACAAAGCGCTTGTCATCTATTTTCAGCTGTACGACATAACGCCATATGTGTTCGGATTCCCAATGTTTCCGATATCTGTTTATGATATTGCGGATATAATTGTTGAAGATGGTCCGCTCGGTCGTATGGCTGTGAATGATTGATAGAAAAACAAATAATGGAAAAATGTATTATGCTGTAGATTGAGTCAAAGTTGCTATAGATTCTAGAATTACGATTATAGTCCTATATTGCGTAATATCAAAGCCCACGTTTTCAACCCTCATATCGTTTCAGTATGGATTTGACAGGAATATCCTCTTCCTGTCAAACCAAATTTTCACGCCAGACACTTTTATGGCTATTTTATTAAAGGGATCTTAATACCCTCCCCAACTA
>NZ_DATGTT010000104.1:0-13185 GCF_035301675.1 Lentibacillus sp.
ATCGCGGCGGTTTTAGCCGATCTGCCCCACTGGTCGCAGGAGATAAAAGAAACACGATGAACGTAAGTGAATCGCTGTTGACTTATCGGACGGAGGTGAAGGAAGTCACGCTAGTCGCTGGGTGCTGGAGCCGGACGTGGCTATTTTTGATAAAGCATTCCTAGAGCCAAAAATTTATACTTTCTTTCTTATAAAAAACTATCACGGTATAATCACCATGATAGTTCTAATTCTGTATATAAGCGAATCTCCACATTAATACCCGTAAAATTCTTCGGCACGAATATTGTCCTCATTCGCACCGGCTTCTACAAGCATGTCATACATATCATTGACCATGCCGCCCGGCCCGGAAAGGTAATAAATTGGTTCGCTCACATCGGATACATATCGCTTCAGCATGTCCTCATCGATGTAGCCGCTTTCTCCATTCCATTCATCCGAATCAGCCTGCGTCATCACCGGAACAAATTTGAAGTTTGGGTTTTGCTCCTCAAACTCTTTGAGATCCGACTGAAATGGTGCATCTTCGGGCGTACTGTTGGAAAAAAGCAGTGTCATATCGTGTGATGTCTGCTGTTTTGTCGCCTCAGCAATCATGCTGCGTATCGGCGTAATACCAATACCGCCAATAATGAAAACAGCCGGAGTCGACTCGGTTTTATGAAGTGTGAAATTGCCAATCGGGCCGTCAAATTTCACCTCTGACCCCTCCGGCAATTTTTCCAGTTCTCGTTTAAATACAGAATCCCGCATACGCGTAGTTGTCACCAGTTCATTTTCAGATGGGGCATATACAAAGGAAAATTCCCTGCTGTTTCCTTTTTCATCTGTTTCACTCGGATCAATCAGCGTGAATTCACCAAATTGACCGGCTCTGAACGTAAACCCGTCCGGCATCTCCCAATGAAACGCCATTGTATCATTCGCAACTTTTTCCTTTTTAATCAGTTTGATTGTTTCTTCCGCCATAATTTCATCCCCTTTTCATTAAAATGATACTGTTTTCAACCTATTTAATCTTTTCCCTAATTATACCCGTTTAAACCCGCTGAAGGCAAAAGGCATGGGGGTGCAAACAAATCTGATGTCGGGCTCTTCTCCTTGTTGGAGTGTTTTCAATTCAGGATTTGCCAGTCTGATAGCAAAATAGCTTCTCTCAGTGCCCTATTGAAAATTTATATAAACAGAGGAATAAGTGTCAGGCTTAAATATATATTGAAATAAAAAGTGCCCCCCCCAACACATTCAGTCGAGGGGGGGTACATTACTTTGTCATTCATGTTTAATATCAATGACTAATCTTGAAGAAAACTCCGGCGTTTCAAATTGGACTTTTTCTTTTTTTAAGTTAAAAACTGCAACAAACATTTCCTCTTCCTGTGAATACTCAATTGAAGATAGTGACGGGCTATTTGAAATTTCAATTGTGTCTCCATCTTCATTCAGTTCCCCGCTGATGTCTCCATAAGGAACCTCAAGTCTCAGCGTATCGCCATGTTTAATTAAGTCATAGTTATTGATTGATTTGTTAAGGTCAAATACAACTCTCGTATAACCGGAATGAACAGCATGACGTATATTTTCTACCTGTGTTGCGGAAACCTCAGCTTCTCTGCTGGCCTGATATCCATCATATGTTGCTGTTATCCGGCCTTGTCCTTCTTTTTCCGCATAGAATGTTCCATTTTCCACATAACCGATATCATTGGAAGCATCCCATTCTATTGAATCAGGATCAATATCCAGTTTCTCACCGTGCTTATTGAAACCTCTTACTGTTAAATCAATATTTTGTCCTGGAGCAGCCGTCAAATCCAACGGTAAAATACCCAATATTCCGTCTTGCTTATAAGGTGGTGAGCCACTTGGATATGGCGGATACATTAGATATTGATTACGTACATCCTCAACCCATGTATCTAACTCTTCCCGCCAGGACCCTATGATGTCTTCAACTGGTTCATTATTCATGATCATGTCAGGGACTTCTGTGTCACCTATCAGATTGGCATAGCTGGAGGTCATTTCAAATTTCTCAGGATTTTGATCACGCATCGCATCCACAAGATGCAGTCCCAAATTCACAAGATCTACTTGAGAAGGGTCATCCATATGGACCTGGACCCCTCCAACCATTTCACCCTCGTATTTTCCAAACATTGGTGTGAAATATGCAGATCTGAATGTTACACCGGCAATATCACGATCATTCATTTCTTCGGCCAGGGCCTCACCGTCAATCCATGGAGCACCAACTAACTCGAACGGTCTGGTGGTACCAAGGCCAGTTGTCAATGTCGTGTCATCCAGCAGTTCGGTTCCAGCATATAAATAAGCTGTATTCCGGGTTGGTATATTAGGCGATGTCATGACCCACGGCAGCCCGGTATCCTCAAAATGCATTGTCCGTTTCCAACCCTTCATTTGAGCTACCTTTAAATCTACCCCCATACTATATTCATGGTTCCACATGACGGCCAATTCACCAACTGTCATGCCGTGCCTAACCGGTAGCATAAACCTCCCCATAAAGCTGACAGCATCTTCAGAACGCACAGGTCCTTCAACTTTGGTTCCGCCAATTGGATTTGGTCTATCCAATACAATCAATTCTTTATCGTGTTCCGCAGCTGCTTCCATCGCGAATCCCAGTGTATAGATATACGTGTAAACGTTCGAACCGATGTCCTGAATATCAAATAAGAGGACATCCACATCCTCAAGCATTTCTTCCGTAGGCTTCCATGTTGGCCCGTATAAGCTATAGACAGGCAATCCCGTTTTTTCATCGATATATGATTCCACATATTCCCCGGCTTCACGATTGCCCCGTATGCCATGTTCCGGACCATACAAAGCCGTCAAATTCACCTCCGGATGGTCGTACAGCAAATCAATATTACTTTCCAGATTACTTGCCACACCAGTCGGATTCGTTATCAAACCAACCCTTTTGTTCTTAAGCCATTTCAATTTCTTATTCAACAGAACCTCAATACCCGGAGTTACCTTTTGATTGCCATTATTTCCTTTATTATCATTAATGTCATTGGCACTCGAAATTATTTGCGAAGATGTTAAAGCGAGCACAAAAATTAAAATCATCATCATTAATTTCAATGTTCTCATAAAAACACTCCTTAAAGTGGTTGTTCAAAAAGGAGGATAAAAATGACCGGGAAGTTCAGGGCGGCGCAGTTTCGAGCAGCGGAATGTACGCATTTAGATACATGAGCCGCGGAGAAACAGGCCAGCGACGAAATTCGATGTGTCATTTTTACCGGACCTTTTGAACACGCTCTTAAAAGATATTATCGAGTGTAATCATGAAGACTTCCCAGTGCTGCATTCCTCGACTAAACGATTAACTTTCTCATTCAAATCCTTCTGATTCCGATAAATTTCTATCATCTCTTCAATCAGACTTTTTTCAGACATGACAGTCATCAAATGGTCCTGAGCGTGAACCAGCAATACCGGCAGTTTTTTCAACCCCCCCTTTGTATCCTCCTGAATAAATTTTGTCTGTAATTTATGGGCTTCCAATAACTCATCAGAGGCCTGTTTCATCTTTGGTTCAACTTGATCAAATGCTGCATTTCTTGCATTTTGAAGTGCTTCATGCAGATAATTTTTCGCATTTCCAGCATGTAAAATGATATTCATCGAAAAGCTCTCAATGTTCATGTCTTAGCCCTCCATAATAGCAGTCGTGCTTAAAAATATGCCGTATTGATGAGCATAGAGTGTCCTGCTGTAACCCCTGGTGTGAGACAAAAATCGTCAGCGTAGATCATTACTTTTGATGTATTCTTTTTCATGAACGAATACTCCCTATTCTTCTTTGGCAGCTGCAGCCGATTCGTTTTCTTTCTCTTCCTGCAAGAGCTTTTTATCATACAAACGGAAAAACGGGTAATAGATAAGTATCGCAATGATTATATTTATTGTCATTAATACACCACCACGCCAATCACCTGTAGTCAGCATACCTGAAAATGGCGGCGGAGTAGTCCACGGTACAATCACATAAGGTTTTCCTACAAAACCGAGTGACATGGAAAAGTACGTAATTATCCCAACTGCCAATGGAGCCAGTATAAAAGGAATCACTAATAATGGGTTCATTACGATTGGGGAACCGAATACGACAGGCTCACTAATATTGAAAAAACTTGCCCAAATGGAGCCGCGTCCCAGTCCTTTCAAGTGCTTTGAGCGTGCCCGCCAGACAAATAAAATCGTTAACGCCAGTGCCATACCTGAACCACCTACAGCCCACCAGATTGCCATAAAAGGCTGACCAATAATATGCGGAAGTTCTTCACCGGCTTGTTGCGCGGCCACATTCTGTTCGGTGAGACTATACCATATCGGTGCCATAACACTGGCCACAACAGAAATTCCATGAATACCAAAAGACCATAACAAGTGAATGAGGATTATTGCTATGATAGCTCCCCATAAGCTTCCACCCATAGCTTCTAAGGGCTGACGTAATACTGATCCAACAATTCCATGCAAGGACAGATCAAAGGCATTTTTTAAAATTAGATCTATCCCCCATACAGCAAAAATAATGACTGCACCAGGAATTAAGGCTGTAAAAGCACGCCAGACTGATGGCGGCACCCCTTCAGGCATACGAATAACAATATTTCTCCGTTCAAAAAAACGATATACTTCAACTGTAAAAATAGCCAGCACAATTGCGATAAACAGCCCTTCACTGCCCATTAAGTTTAACGGGATATTACCGTTTTCAGTGAGCGGCGTTGCAACAAAAAATGCAGCAAGACTCAGCACACCAGCTGACAGTTCATCCATCTCATAACTTTTGGCCAGGCTATAGGATATTGAAAATACTGCAACAAGTCCCAAAAGCCCAAATGTTGCATCCACTGGTATGCTGAGAGCAGGGGCATACGGCTCCATAAATTTCGACCACGATTTAATAGGTGGGGATGATATTATTAAGAATATACTGCCGATGATTAGTAATGGCATCGTTGCCACAATACCATCCCTGACCGCCTTCAGATGACGCTGCTCAGCCATCTTTCCGGCAACAGGCATAAAATAACGTTCCATAAAATCATTAAAACGATTCACAGTTATCCCCCTTTATATTTATTTAATTCTAGTGCTTGTTCAAGCACCTTCTCTCCATCCGTCGCACCATACGCCTTCATGTCAATAATGGCCATCGGTACATTGGCTGCTTCTGCTTTTTTCGACAGTTCATTTTTCTTATAACGTATCTGTGGTCCCAGCAAAATGACATCAGTGTTCTTCAGCTGTTTATCGATATCATCTGCAGGGTACGCTTCGATTTCGGCGTCAATCCCTTGAATTTCAGCTGCCTTCTTCATCCTTTCTACTAAAAGACTTGTACTCATTCCTAACGCGCATAGCAATGTGATTTTCATAGATTGCCATCCCCCTTGAAAATTGTCAGTTGAATTGTGGTAAGAATTCCTTATTTATTGGCAACATGTCATCTAAAATATTTTTTGCCCGTTCTGCAGATGGAACAAGCGGATGCAGTGTCAATGCCTGGTGTGCAAGTCCTTTGTCACCATAAACAGCCGCTTCCACTGTGAGTTCTTCATAAGCTTTTACATTTTGCAAAAGCCCTCGGATCTGTGCTGGCACATCACCAACTTGAAGCGGCGTTATCTGATGACTTTCCACAACACAATTTACTTCTATACTTACATCATCAGGCAAACATTTTATCGTCCCATTATTCCGAACGTTAAGTGTGTGAACATCTTTCGAATTCCGATGCAGAGAAAGAATTAAATTAATGGCCGCTTCAGAATAATAAGCCCCGCCTCTTTGTTCCAAAATATCAGGTTTTTCCTGTATCTCGGGTTTTTGATAGACTTCAAACAATTCTTTTTCTATTTCTTGAACATTATCAGCACGTGTTTCGTTACGGTAATATTGTTCAAGCTGCTTCTCAAGGATATGATCCGTCTGGTAGTAATACTTGTGGTAACCACACGGGACAGCCCCCAGGGACTGCAGAAATTCTGGATCCCAACCAAAAGCAGGAATATTTTTTGCTTCATAACTGTCTGATTTGCCGGTTAAAATGTCATCAATTCTTGATTTTCCTTTAATATATAGATCAGTTATCCAAATAAGATGATTAATACCAGTAAAATGAATACTGACATCATCAATTGCAACGTTATAGGAGTTGGCAAATTTTTTATAAAAATTAATAGGATTATTGCATAGACCAATGACTTTAACCTGACTGTACTTTAAGATGGCCTCTGTTATAATTCCCGCCGGATTTGTAAAATTTAACAACCATGCATTGGGCGCCAGTTCTTCAATATCCCTGCAAATATCAAGCAAGACCGGTATTGTTCGTAAAGCTTTCATGAACCCCCCTGCCCCAGTTGTTTCCTGTCCGATCACGCCATGTTTGATTGATATACATTCATCATTTCGTCTCATGGCTAATTGGCCAACCCTAATTTGGGTAATAATATAATCAGCATCTTTTATTGCTTCTTTTCTATCAAACGTTTCAAAGATTTTTATTGAACATTTTTTCTTTTTAACCATACGCCTTGATAAATCCGCAATAATGGATAACTTCTCTTTTCCTTCTTCGACATCTGCCAGCCAAACTTCAGATACCTTCAATACATCCTGATTATTAATAATCCCTTCCATTAATTCAGGAGTATAGGAAGACCCCCCTCCAATCACAGTTAATTTTAGATTTCCCAATTTGACCATCCTTTCTTCTGTTAACCCACATTCACCTTGTTATTTCTATTTTATAATGAAAGCGCATTCATGTTTAGTTGATATTTTACCGCTTGCAATGGAAAAAATGTCTATATAAAAGCAAAAGAATAAAATGAATTCCTTTGCCGTCAGTGTCTCTCAACAGATTTAATGACGTCTTTGAGTTGTGTAAATGTTTCACATTCTAAAAGTTGGAAGACCGCCTGCTTATTATCAATTAATCTGACAAGTGAGTTGAACATTGGTTTTAAATCATCACTTTTTGTTTTATCCACATTGAGTAAAATAACTAGTTGGACGTGCTTGTCACCCCACTGTATAGGGTTTCTTAACGTGACAATCGATAAAAAAGTAGCGTTGGTTCCAGGTTCAAGGGGGTGCGGCAATGCTACAAGATTACCGAAACTGGTCGGGGCATAATCTTCTCTTTCCAACACAGATTTTGTATAACCTCCTCCTGCTTTCTTATCTTTTATGATGACTTCAGTCAAAAACTGAATAACCGCTTCAGGAGTTACAAAATCACAATTCAAAAAAGTATAATCAGGAATTATCGTTTTTTCCAGGGTGGTGGCTGAGTCCCCTAAAACTTGTTCAATCTCAGAAATGTCACTATCACCAAGTATGGTGCTGACATAAATTATCGGAACCGGCATTTCCCGATCAATTGGAATTGTACTTATGATAAAATCAATGCCTTCTTGTGCCTGGTTATTTAAAGTATAATATTCCGTTGTTCCAACTATTTCAAGTTTGTCACTGAATTTATTTTTCAATTTATATAAAAGTAACTGTGCACTCCCAAGCCCGGAGGAACACACGATCAAACACCGCTTTCGTTGAGATGTCGAACGTTTAAGCTTTTCTTGAGCAGTTTCAATATGAAGTGCTATATAACCGATTTCATCTTCATTGACATGAATGTCTAACTGTTCGTAAAGTACGTCAGCGCTCATTAGTGCGGCTTCAAATGATAGCGGATATTTCATCTTAATTTCTTCCAACATTGGATTACGTATATTCATTTGATGGCGGTATCGATTGATGGCGGGCTTTAAATGCAGACTTAAATTTTGCAGAAATTCTTTATCGTCGGATAGTTTCAGAGCATATTTCGTGTCAATCCGCTTCACAATCTCTTTAGCAAGAACGTCGGTTTCAGAATCCAAAACTTGAACATCATTGCTCTCATTTATTGAAGACATCAATTTAGTTCCTCTTAAATGGATGGATAAATAGGTTATTTCGTTTTCGGGGAAACGAACACCCAGCCCTTTCTCGATATCCTTCATGATTTCATGTGCAACTAAAAATTCCTTACCCTCTTTTGCCTGAGGAATTTCTTTGCTTGGGATGTGTACTGATTTATCTTCACATATCCGCTTATAAGCTATGGCAAGGTGGGTTAATAAATTTTGCAGACTGATATCCGAAATAATAATCTGATATTTTCTCAAATTACTTAGAATGCTCTCCCGAATAACTTCTAAGTCTTCTTCAGATACGATCTTCATCCAATTCGTTTCAAGCGGCAATGGCTCCTGGTTAAAAATATACTCAGAAATACAGAATCTGATTAATATTTCCTTTCCTCTGACTTTAATGCCATAATTAGGTTTATGATAAATGGTCAGCTCATAATCGCTTAGGATGCTGCGAACAGTTTTCAAATCGCTTTGTAATGTCGATCGGCTAATAAATAATTCGGCAGCTAAATCCTCCATCTTTATATAATCAGAGCAAAACAACAGTTTCTCCATTAAGAAATGAATCCGTCCTTCAGGTTCTGCAGGAATTATTGAATGTTGATTTTTATCATATTCCTGAAGAAATCTGTTAAGTATCTTCTTATCATTTGGCTTTAAAAGGTAACCTTTTCCCCGGACTGAATAAATTTGGATGTCATATCTTTGTAAAAGCGGATTTAATTCTTTGATATTATTTCTGATTGTTTTTGGACTCACGTTAAACACAGCCGATAATTGAGCACTTGTTAATGGTTCATTATCGGCATTAATAAATTCTTCTATAATGGCTTGTTGACGGGAATTCATAATCCCACTCCATTTTTCGAATATTGTGTATAATCCAATATAGCACGTTTTTATTATTTTCGCGAACAGATATAGAATGCCAGGAAGGTTATAAGGTCTTAATAAATGTATGATAAAATTAAACAACACTATCAAACAAAAGGAGCGACCAAATATGACTAAATTCCCAATATTCGATGGGCATAACGACACACTGCTCAGACTGCACATGTCTGATAATTCGCCATCATTTTTCGAGGAAAGCTCAGCAGGACATATTGATTTGCCCCGCGCCAAAAAAGGCGGGTTTGGCGGCGGTTTTTTTGCGGTTTATACACCGAATGAGAACTATGAAGTTGAGCCTGAAGACCACTTGACTGACAATGGTTATGATGTGCCGCTTCCACCGAAGATCAGCCATGAACAAGCTTTAACGTTCACAAACGGGCTTGCAGCGACATTGTTTAAGCTCGAATCCGAAGCAAATGGTCAGCTTAAAATTGTCCGGACGGCTGATGATTTAGAGTATTGTCTGGAAAATGACATTATGGCGGCGATTTTTCATATTGAAGGGGCTGAGGCGATCGACACCAACTTTGATGCGCTTCATGTGCTCTATCAAGCCGGACTTCGTTCGCTTGGCATTGTCTGGAGCCGGCCGAATGTCTACGGAGAAGGAGTGCCATTTCGCTATCCATCATCACCCGACACCGGAGATGGGCTATCCGATAACGGCAAAGCGCTTGTCCGCGAATGCAATAAGCTCGGTATTATGATCGATAACACCCATCTTAACGAAAAAGGTTTCTGGGATGTTGCGTCCCTCACCGATGTTCCGCTCGTGGCAACCCATTCCAATGCGCATACTCTCAGCCCTATCGCCCGAAACCTGACAGACAAACAACTCTCGGCGATTGCTGAATCAAATGGTTTAGCCGGCATCAACTATGCGGTAAATATGCTCCGTGAAGACGGCCGACTTGGGACAGATATTTCACTGGATGAAATTGTCCGTCACGTGGCGTATATTGCCGAGAAATTCGGTGTTGAGCATGTGGCGCTGGGGTCTGACTTCGACGGGACAACTGTTCCAGATTCTCTGAAAGATGTAACAGGCCTTCCACAACTGATTGAACGCCTGAAAGCACATGGTTTCCATGACGACGAGCTGCAGAAAATCACGCATGGGAATTGGCTGCGCGTACTGCAGGATACTTGGAAATAACGTAATACATACAGGACCGGTATCTTTTAAAGATATCGGCTTTTTTATGCTCCGCAAATGCCCATTTTTTATTTTTATTTGATTTTCTATTGGAAAATGGATAAAACCATGGTAAAATGCTTAAAACACATAAATCCGATATAATTAATCAGATTTATGTTTGGATAGGAGTGAACACCATGTACCTGGACATCGATAACACCTCCAAATCATTTCAGCGCAAAGATGAGCAGCGACTTCAGGCGCTTGAAAATATCAATCTATCCATTGAAGAGGGGGAATTCGTATCATTGCTGGGTCCATCCGGCTGTGGTAAATCAACATTACTGTCCACCATCGCCGGACTGTCGCAGCCATCATCCGGTTCGGTCAGCCTTGAAAATGAATTGATAACTGAACCAGGTCCGGATAAGAGCATGGTTTTTCAAGAACCTGCATTATTCCCATGGATGTCAGTCAAAGAAAATGTCACGTTTCCACTGCGCAAAAATTTGAGCAAAAAGAAACAGGAACAAGCGGCAGCAGATTATTTGAAAATGGTGCATCTGAGCCAGTTTTCCGAAAACTATCCGCATGAGCTCTCCGGCGGGATGCAGCAGCGGGTTGCGATTGCAAGAGCTCTGGCGATGGATTCCGGTCTGCTTTTAATGGATGAACCGTTCGGGGCGCTGGATGAACAAACACGGCAGGTACTCCAGGATGAAGTGGAAAAGATCTGGCTGGACACTAAAAAGACAATTGTTTTTGTCACGCACAGCATCCGGGAAGCAATTAAACTGTCAGATCGCGTTATTATCATGAGTGCACGGCCGGGCACCATCATTTCAGATTTTAAAGTCAACCTTGAACGGCCACGGCAGCAGCAAGGTATGGCTGCACTGGAAGAGGATGTCATGGCGATTTTGAAAACAGAGATTGAGAATGTCATGGAAGAGGAGTTGCAGTATGCCGGCAGTCATTAAACGCGTTATATTTTTCGCTTCCCTTATTTTAATCTGGCACGGGATTTTCCTTCTTGGCATCTGGCCGGAGTCTATGATTCCCAGTCCATTCACTGTTGCAGAAACACTCTATGCCGGGTTTGCTGACATGACATTGGTCTATGACATTATCGCCAGTTTTCGCCACCTCCTGATCGGCCTTGCCATTTCACTCGTGATCGGCACACTTCTTGGCGTTCTGCTCGCCAAAGTGAAGACAGCCGACGAAACACTTGGCACCATGATTTTAGCGTTACAAAGTGTTCCAAGTATCGTGTGGGTACCGCTTGCCATCATCTGGTTCGGCTTTACCGAAGCATCGATTATTTTTGTTGTCATAATCGGCGGAACGTTCGTCATGACGATGAATATGCGGATTGGCATCAAGAATGTCGCACCCATTTACCTGAAAGCTGCACGTACCATGGGATCAACAGGAATGGACCTGTTTTTGAAAGTCGTTGTGCCGGCATCCATTCCGCATGCAGTAACCGGCGTTCGTCTGGCTTGGGCCTTCAGCTGGCGTGCACTGATGGCCGGCGAAATGCTGAGTACGGGCCCGGGGCTTGGTTATACTCTCAGCTACGCATCGGATTTTAACAACATGAGTCTCGTAATCGGCATCATCATCATTATTGGCGTGATTGGTTCCATTGTCGACCAGCTTGTATTCCAGCGAATTGAAAATAGAGTGCTCAAACGCTGGGGAATGGAAGAAGCAGCATAACATGAATAATTATTTCATGATCAACAGAAAGGGGATTTTCAAGTTGAGAAAGTTTTTGGGATTCTTAATGATTAGCACACTCTTGGTTCTCGCAGCATGCGGGGGCAGCGGTGAAGCTTCAGGCGATAAAGAAAGCAAGACAGTGACCATCGGTTATTTTCCTAATCTGAACCACGCACCGGCAATGGTTGCGAAACAGAAAAAAATGTATAAGGATCACCTGGGAAAAAATGTTAATGTCGAATATCAGACATTTCCGGACGGTTCCACATTTATGAAAGCCCTGGCAGCCGGGGAAATTCAAGGCGGGCTCGTTGGACCAGGTCCTGCCATGAACAGTTTCATCTCCGGCGTCGATGTTCAGATCATTGGCGCATCGTCAACCGGTGGCACGGTTATCGTATCCCGTGACGGGAGCGGTATTAAGTCATGGGAAGATATTGAAGGCAAAACGTTCATTTCACCACGTGTAGGGTGCACACATGATGTCCAATTCGAAACGTATATGAAAGAAAAAGGCATTACATCCGAACGAATCGGCGGTTCCATGAAACATGTGACAGGTGAGCCTGCCCGATACCAATCCTTATTTGAAAAAGGCGATGTAGATGTGGCCACCGCACCTGAACCATGGGCATCTGTCATGGAAGCAAAAGTGGATGCCAACGTCGTTATCCCGACCAGTGAAATTTCATTTGGCGAGACACTCCCGGCTGCAGTCATGGTCACATCAGATGACATGATTGAAAACAACAGTGAACAGGTTCAAAAATTAGTTGACGCTCATAAAGATTCCGTTAAGTATATAAATGAAAACCCTGATGAAGCCATCGATATTACCATCGAAGGGATTGCTGACATCACGGATCAGCAGCTGGAAAAAAGCGTTATGGAAAATGCCTGGGAACGCACCAACTTCACATATGAAGTCAATGCAGACGTCATCCAGGAATTCGGCAACTCGTCACATGACCTGCAATTCCTGAAAGAGAAGCCGGATTTTGAAGGATTTGTAAATAAAACTTTTATTCAGTAGACGAACAAAGGCTCGGGGCGCCCGTTTAGCGACGTACGGACCGCGCTCAGCGCTGCAGGAGATAAAGGAAACAAGGTGATCATAGGGAATCGCTGTTGACTTATCGGACGGAGGTGAAGGAAGTCACGCTGCAGCTTTAGTGCTGGAGCCGGACGTGGCAATTTTTGATAAAGCATTCGTAGAGCCATAAATTTATACTTTCTGATATTAAGAAAAAATGGGACGCGGGGTCTGATCCTTGTCCCACCAAAAAGAGCGGCAGTTGAATAACCGCCGCTCTTTTTTATTCTATACTTTACCAGGATTCCGTTACTGTTTTCGGCGCCAGGAAGTTCAGCAGATAATCCGGGCCGCCTGCTTTGGCATCTGTTCCGGACATCTTAAACCCGCCAAATGGCTGATAGCCA
>NZ_DATGTT010000105.1:0-16928 GCF_035301675.1 Lentibacillus sp.
CGATATCGAACTGATTGTTTATTATGCATCAGACGATTATATTGACTATCTGGAAAATGATACTCCTTTTGAATTAAAAGAGGAAATTGACATGTCAGATATTTTTCAGGGTGACTCGTATGATCGGTTTTTGATTTATCGTTTGGAATGAAATTAAAGTGTCCGTCTTGGCTTTTGAAGACTCATCTTTATATAATTATATCAAGCATTAATTTTTGGAAGTCCTCTAAGGAGAATTCTGACATGACCAGACTTAGGAATGTTTCACTTCAGACGAAAATACTCACCCTTATTATCTCGTTGATTCTAGTTGTAATTATATTATTATCTGGTACCTATATAGTACTTGAGAAAAAGCAAACTGAAGAAAGCACGAGCAGTTGGGCGTTGCAGGTATCAAAGACTGTGTCCTTTATGCCTTCGGTCAAAGAGGCATTTAAAGATTCGAATCCATCAAGTTCACTGCAATCAATTGCGGAAAACGTCAGACTTCAGGTTGGTGCTGAATATGTGGTCATCGCAAATGCAGAGGGAATACGCTATTCTCACCCTGACTCTTCATTGCTTGGAAAGCCAATGTCTGGTAATGACAATTACAGGGCTTTGATTTTCGGGCAGTATTATACATCTCAGTCAGAAAGTGCCCTAGGACCCGCATTGAATGGGAACTCCCCTATTTTTGACAATCATGGCAATATCATGGGGGTTGTTTCGGTAGGATATTTACTGGAAGATATCCATACTGAGATTTACCAAAAAATATGGGATATTAGTAAAATTTCCTTGATCGTATTATTCTTAGGTGCAATTGGCGGTATTATGCTAACAAAGAACATCAGGAAGGATACGCTGGGGCTGGAGCCGTTTGAAATTGCTAATCTTTATCGCGAACGAAGTGCTATATTGCATTCGATTAAAGAAGGAGTAATTGCCATTGATCAAAATGGATTGATTACCATGATGAATGAAACTGCCAGCGATATGTTAGGGGTGTACAATAACTACCTTCACAAACCGATCGAAACAATTCTTCCCAATACATTGATGTACCGTGTATTGGAATCCGGGAAAAATGAACAAAATCAGGAGATGTACCTTAATGATCGCTGGGTCATTGTTAACAGGGAAGTCATAAAGGAAAATGGTCAGGTTATTGGTGCAGTTGCAAGCTTTAGGGATAAAACAGAAATAAAGGAAATGGTTGAAACAATTTCTGAGGTTCGGCAGTACTCTGAAGATTTAAGAGCACAAACACACGAATACACCAATAGGCTTTATGTGTTATCCGGTTTGATACAGCTTGGCCAATACCAGGAGGCGGTTGATATGATTCAAACCGAATTGAAAATAAATAATACGCAAAACCATATTTTATTTGATCAAATTGAAGATAGTAAAGTCCAGGCAATTTTGTTAGGTAAAATAGGAAAAGCTTCTGAGAATAAAATCAGCTTTTCAATTGATGAAAACAGTTCGCTGAACACCCTGCCTGATCATATTGATATCTCAAGTTTAATAGCTATTTTAGGGAATATTATTGATAATGCATTTGAAGCCGTTGAATCAACTGAGGAAAAAGAAGTGACGTTATTTGCAACGGATATGGGTAATGATATTATTTTTGAAGTTGCCGATAGCGGTGAAGGTATTGATGAAAGTAAGCATTTATTTAAAAAGGGATTTTCAACCAAACAAAGTGGAAATCGCGGGTACGGATTGACGATTTTACAAGATACAGTCAATAGTTTAGGTGGTTCCTTAGAGATAAAGAACCATAAATCCAAAGGAGCAATTGTTACAGTTTTTATACCTAAACAATTGGAATTGAAAGGGGGATCTTAATTGATCAAAGTTGCCATTGCTGAAGATGATTTCCGCGTTGCAGGTATTCACGAACAGTTCCTGTCAAAGATAGATGGTTTGCAAATCGTCGGTAAAGTTATGAATGGTAAAGAAACACTTGATTTTTTAAAAGAAAATGAGGTTAATCTGCTGCTGCTGGATATTTATATGCCCGATATACTCGGCATCGACTTATTGCCGGAACTCAGAAAGAATTACCCGGCACTTGATATAATTGTTATTACAGCTGCAACTGATATTGAAATGGTAAAAAACTCATTGGGCTATGGGGTAATCGATTATATTATAAAGCCGTTAAAAATGGAACGTTTTATGGAGACGATAGAAAAATACAAACATAAACGAAATTTATTGGATTCTAAACCTGAAGTCAGTCAGGAGGAAGTTGATCAGATTCTTATGTCCAACTCGCATAATTCAAAGCAGGCCTCGAATCAGGAACTGCTGCCTAAAGGGATTGATCCTCTTACACTTGAAAAAGTAAAAAAGGTTATCAGTCATCAAAATCAGGGCGTAACAGCTGAAGAAATAGGTGAGGAAATGGGCGCATCAAGAACTACCGCCCGAAGATATCTGGAGTACTTAACGTCAACTGGAGAAGTGAATGCAGAGCTTGAATACGGTATAGTAGGCCGGCCTGAGCGAATCTATAAATCGCACAACTGAATTGACGGGGGACGAATGACTGTTAGAGGAGGTTAGTCATATGATTGATTTAAGAAGTGATACCCTTACACAACCTACACAGCGAACGATAGATGCGATAAGTGAGGCGAAACTGGGTGATGACGGACGTCTTAGCACTGACGGGAAAGGAGAGGACCCAACAGTCAACAAACTTGAAAAAACGGCGGCAGAAATTACAGGCAAAGAGGATGCCCTTTTTTGCAACAGTGGCACGATGGCTAATATTGTCGCGCTTCTGTCATATTGCAAAAGAGGGGATGCGATTGGAATTGATCCATTCAGTCATATTTATCAAAGTGAAGAAGCTATTTTTATGGAAGAATATTTTGGACGTCAAGCGATTTTATACGATTCAGATGATATGGGGAAGCCAATAGCCGAGAGCTTGACTGCTGTGCTTTTAAACAGAAGTGTAAAATTGCTATGTCTGGAAAATACATTTGGAAATAAAGGTGGCACTTGCCTTTCCGTTGAGGACACGAATGAATTATGCCAAAAAGCGGACGAACATGATATTCCTGTACATTTAGATGGTGCCCGTATTTTCAATGCTGCTGCTCACTTAAAAGTTGATGTTAAAAAGTTGGTTGAACAAGCGAATACAGTCCAATTTTGTCTTTCGAAAGGATTAGGTGCACCAGTGGGCTCTGTGCTATGCGGAACGAAAGATTTCATCAGTAAAGCCCGGAAAGTACGAAAATTAATTGGGGGCGGAATGCGGCAGGCAGGAGTTATTGCAGCGGCAGGTATAGAAGCATTGAAAGAGCTGGAATCACTGCAAAAGGATAATGAAAACGCCTTATTACTTTCTCGTTTGATTTTACATAACACCAATTTTAATCTGAATATGAAAGCGGTCCAAACAAATATTGTAATGATTGATGTTTCTCCAAGTGGTTTAACTGCTGAATATGTTCAAAAAAAATTAATGAAGAATGGGTTGTTGGTTAAAGCAACCTCAGAAAATCTGCTTCGCTTTACAATTTATAGGGATATTGAAAAAGAAGATATTTATCAAGCTGCTTCTCTTATAAATGAGTTTTTCAGATAGGATGTATTTGTTTCTGTAAACAAAATGAACAAAAAACGGTTTATGGTTTTTATAGAAGTTATTTTGAAAACGTTTGCAGATAAATATTTGTATTGTAAGATTATTTAAACACAATGAAATATTGTGTTATTTCGTTTTTACGAAGGGGATTAATAAAATATTTTGGGAGGGTTATCATGAGAAAACTTATATTCTTGTCTTTATTGGTACTTGTTATGATTGTTGCCGTGGCATGTAATGATCAAGAACAAGCCTCAAGCGAAGGGGAAGGGGAGTTCACCCCGGAAGAATCAATTGAAATTGTAGCACCTGCCGGGGCTGGCGGCGGCTGGGATACAACTGCCAGGTCCGTTGCTCAAATATTAGATGAAGAAGGTATTATCGATCAGGACATCGGTGTTGTCAATAAAGAGGGTGGAGGAGGCTCAGTTGGCTGGTCGTACATCAATAGTAAGGAAGGAAGTCCCTACAACCTGTTTGTGTCATCTCCACCACTAATCTTTGTGCCGCTTAATGGCCAAACGGAGTTAACATACGAAGATTTCACACCGATTGCAAATATGATTGCTGATTACGCTGCTTTCGCAGTCAGGAAAGATGCAAAATGGGATGATTTGAATGAACTTTTTGAAGATATGAAAGAAGATCCTTCCAAGATCACAGTTGTTGGAGCTTCTTCACCAGGCAGTATGGACCATATGCAGTTTGTGAAAATTGCCAAAGAAGCTGGCGTGGATGTCACAAAAATTAAATACGTGTCCAACCAGGAGGGTGGAGCTTTGACTGATCTGCTTAATGGAAGTGTTGACGTCTATTCCACTGGTGTTGCTGAAACAGTTGAACAGGTTAAAGCCGATAAAATTAAAGTGCTCGGTGTTACATCACCTGAACGACTGGAAGGGGAAGTTCTGTCCACATTCCCTACAGCTAAAGAACAGGGGATTGACGCCACATTCGTAAATTGGAGAGGATTCTTCGGTCCGCCAAACATGGATGAAAGTGCCATCAAGTATTATGAAGAGAAATTTAAAGAAGTCAGTGAATCAGAAGCGTTTGCTGATATCAGAAGTAAATATGGATGGTCCAAAAAATTCATTGGCCATGAAGAATATAAGGAATTCTTAGCAGAGCAAACGAAAGAGTTAAAAGGGTTAATGGAGGAACTTGGTTTAGCTCAATAAATAGCTGCTTAGGGAGCCAATGTGAAATGACATTGGCTCCAATCATTTAAAGGTGAAAGTGTGGTGGAGAAAGCATGCTAAAATCCTCTGATCGAAAAATAAGTCTTGTCTTAATTGCACTGGCTGTTGGCTACCTGATATTAAGCTATCAGCTGCCTCCTTATCCATTTGTGCCGGTCGACTCAGATTTGATGCCAAAAGCACTAGGGTATTTACTGATTATTTTAGCGATTGGCTTATTTTTCAGTGGAAAGAATGAATCAGAAGAAGACAAACAAGAAAATGCCACATCAAAATCGGAGCTGCTTGTGCTGCTGACGGTAACGGCAATGGTGTTGTTATACATTTTTATGTTGGAAGTCTTAGGGTTTGTTATTGTTACGGTATTATTTGTTTTCTTTTGCTCCTGGTTTCTTGGTTATAAGAACTTTAAAGTGAATGCAGCCGTTTCAATCTTATTTCCCGTAATCTTATACTACATTTTTAACTATCTGCTGCAAATTACTTTGCCTGGCGGGATTCTGCCATTTTAAAGGAGAGATGAAAACATGAATGCAATGCAAGGTTTGTTGCAAGGATTTCAAATTGCTTTCAGTTTAGAAGGAATAATGTTTGTCTTAATTGGAGTAGCGGCGGGGACATTAATTGGCATGTTGCCAGGCTTAGGCCCGATTACGGCTATTGCAATCATGATACCAATGATTTACGGTATGGACCCAACTTTAGCAATGGTGCTGATGGCGGGGGTATACTATGGCGCTGTTTTCGGGGGATCCACAGCCTCGATCCTATTAAATGCACCGGGTATTTCCGGTACAGTTGCCACAGCATTTGATGGCTATCCAATGGCTCAGCAGGGAAAAGCCGGACAAGCACTAGCCATCGCGGCCATCTCATCTTTTACGGGTGGCACAGTCAGTGTTGTATTATTAATGCTGTTTGCACCGGCCTTGGCTTCTGTTGCGGTTTCGTTTGGACCGGTGGAATACTTTGCGCTCATGTTTATGGGATTGGCGGCCATATCGAGTCTCTCAGAAGGATCGGCTATTAAGGCATTGATTTCAGGTGTGTTGGGACTCATGGCTGTTACAATAGGTATTGATGCACAGACTGGCACGCCGCGTTTTACGTTTGGGAACGCAAATTTATTGGAAGGTATCGATTTTCTGGTTGTTGCTTTAGGGCTTTTTGCCATTGCTGAAGTTGCTTTTTTGGTCAAAAATCGTAATGACGATAGCTTATCAAAAACACAGAATATCGGGAGCCTTAAATTAACTAAAAAAGACTTCAAAGAAATGCGAGGTCCTTTATTAAGGCATTCTCCTCTAGGATTTATAATGGGCGTGCTTCCTGGTGCAGGTGCAACGGTTGCATCATTTATCAGCTATATCACGGAAAAGAGGTTTGCAAAAAAACCGGATGAATTCGGTAAAGGTGCGATTAAAGGGCTTGTTGCACCGGAGACATCCAATAATGCTGCTACGAGTGGAGCATTTGTGCCATTATTGAGTTTAGGTATCCCCGGGTCAGGGACAACAGCTGTTATGCTGGGGGCACTCCTTGTGTTAGGGATAAATCCGGGACCACTGTTATTTCAAGACCATCCTGATGTGTTTTGGGGTGTAGTTGCCAGTATGTATATAGGAAATCTGTTTCTTCTGGTTTTAAATCTCCCGTTAATTCCTTATATCGCAAAAATATTAAAGATTCCGCGTCCGTTATTAATATCATTGGTTGTGATGTTTTGTATCATTGGTGTTTATTCGATAAGCTTTAATGTTTTTGATTTATACCTACTGCTCATTTTTGGTGTGATCGGATATCTTTTCCGTATTTATTCATTTCCTGCACCTCCATTCATACTTGCATTTGTACTGGGTGGAATGATGGAGCAGTCTTTACGGCAGGCGTTAACAATCTCAAATGGTAACTTCATGATATTTTTGGAAAGTCCGATTGCGATAGGGCTTTTTGCCGTTTCGATTCTATCTTTCGCCTTCCCGTTTTTCAGAAACAGAAAAGAAAAGAAGGCAAATTAAAACTTATTAAAGTGCGTGTTCAAAAAGGAGGGTAACAAGGACCGAGAAGTTCGAGGAGGCGCAGTTTCGAGCAGCGGGATGTATGCTTTTAGATCATGAGCCGCGGAGAAACAAGCCAACGACAAAATTCGATGTGTCATTTTTACAGGACTTTTTGAACAACCTCTTAAACTATAAAAACAGTGAATTTTTCCGGAGGCTGATGAGTAATCAGGAATTGGTTTTTGTTGCTTGTTGAAGGGTGGATTGGATGTGATTGGACAGATTACGGGTCAGAGGTTTCTTAATACAAGGTGGCTGCAATTTTTCATCGTCGTCTCCTTATTCGTAACTGGTTTGTTTTTATCTTCACCAGTCTCCAGCTTAAATGATCAACAGTGGAAAACACTTCTGCTGTTGGTCATATCTATTTTTCTATGGTCAACAAAATTTCTTCCACTGGGTATCAGCTCATTATTTATCATAGCTGTAATTATGATTTTCAACCTTGCAGATTCTTTTTCATCAGCAATTTCCGGATTTGTAGCATCAGCACTGTATTTTGTTCTAATTGTTTCAATGATTAGCAAGGTGATGGTAAAAGTCGGATTGGACAAAATGATTGCCGTTTTTATTCTGCGTCTATCATCAGGAAATATTATAAGAGTGTTGCTGGGATTTGTTATTGCGGCCATGGTATTACCTATCTTGATGCCATCTGCAGTAGCCCGTTTTCGGATGTTTCATCCTTTAATTGATTCTGTGAATAATTTTTATGAATTGCCGGAACAAAGTGCGTTTAAACAATTTTGTAATTGGTTATTCAGTGGAGTTAATCAATTTTTGACCATGATTGTTCTGACAGGAGGCGGTTACCCGATACTTGCATCGGAATTATTGGATGAAGCAGGTTATTCCATGACATGGATCTCCTGGTTTTTATACATGATGCCGCCTATTTATGCCGCGGCGGTTATTATTGTCATTTTTGCATTTTTTTATTTTCGCGTTTGGGATGATTTGGGTGAGTCTTCACGTAACAAAAAAATATCAGAGCCTAAAAGCAATCGATCATCGGATAATACCTATGATAAAAGGAAAATGCATATTGTATTCATTTTAATTATCTTGATGATAGCTGCCTGGTTATTGGGCAGTAGCACGAGTATGCCGACCATTCTTCCTCCAATTCTTGTATTGATCATATTGTCTCTGCCGGGAATTCGATTGTTCTCGGATCTGGATTTTCGAAACTTTGAATGGGAGACGTTTATTTTCATTGGTTCGGCATTATCTCTGTCAAATATAGTACAACAAACAGGTACGGCAGATTGGCTTGCCAACATATTATTCGGTTGGATTTCACCTGCATATTCCGATGTCATATCCCTGTTTTTGCTAATGCTAATGATTTTGCTTTTAAGGATGTTTTTCACAAGTCCAACAGGTGCGATTGCGGTCATATTACCACTGGCAGTTTCTTTTGGAAATTCTTTGGGACTGCCCATTTTAAGTGTTTCATTGTTAACGATACTTATCATTGGAAGCTTAATGATATTACCGATTTATTCCAATACAACTATCATTGCTTACCAGTCCGGCGTTCTCACGTTGAAAGATCAATTTATACTGGGGACTGTTTTACTGATTACGATAATGATAAGTGGTTTATTGGCTGCTATTTATTTATGGTAGTGACTTTTATGAAAGCAGCAGCATAAACTCGTGTGACGACACTACAAAACACAGCGGGATCCTATCATTCTTCAAAACAGAATCCCGCTGTCAATTCAAATCGTATTATTTAAAAAACGTATTGAATGTCTGGAACAACTGCTCAAAACGGTTCAGAATATTAAGTGCCACAAGTCCGTTGCCTTCAGCCGATTTTGGATAGCCTAATGGAACGGTGCGCCTGACTAGCTGCGCATACAGTTCTGCTTCTGTCAGTTTCCGGCCAAATTGCGTCTCGGCGATACTTGTGACCAAGGCAAGTGCACCGGATACATGCGGTGCCGACATTGATGTACCGGAAAGTCGTGCGTATTTTTGATCTTTGTATGTCGACAGGATATCTACGCCGGGAGCGACGATGTCAATTTCGTCATTCGTGTTGCTGAATGGAGCGATTTCGCGGTCATAATTGACAGCACCGACTTGAACAACTTCATTATAAGCACCCGGAAAGGCGGTTTCATCTGTATCGTGGCGGTCGTCCCCTTCATTTCCGGCGGCACAAACAACCGGAATGCCAGAATCAATCGCCTGTTTAACTGCTTCATATAATTCCGGGACATCTTCCGGACCACCGAGGGACATGGAAATCGCGCGTACTTTTTCACCATTCGGACCTTTCCAGTCAGCTGCATAATTGATGCCGTCAATAATCCATTGATAGTCTCCGCTTCCATTGTCGTCAAGCACTTTGACAATCAGCAGTTTGGCATTTGGCGCAACACCCGCGATTCCTTCTTCCTTTCCCACAGCGGCGGCTGTTCCCGCGACATGAGTGCCATGACCGTTGCCATCGCCGTACTCGGTTTCATCGCCATCATTCGTAAAGTTTTTGCCATCAATCACTTGCCCGTCTAAATCAGGATGGTTCGTGTCACAACCTGTGTCAATGATGGCAATGACATTACCACCGCCTTCATCCGCTTGCTCCCATACATCCGGAGCCTGAATCATCTGTACGCCCTGGGGAACTTCTTTAGCAGTATCTTTAATTTCTTCCACTTGATAAGGAATCAGACGCATTTTTGCCATTATTTTTCCCTCCTAAAAAATGGTTGTATTTATTATAATCTAAATATTGCGATTCCCGAAGGTCTTTCATACAAAACGGGTATAAAGATTCAATTTTAATACGGTTGAAAGTCCCGTACTGAACGACTGCATATTATGTGTTGTTTTTCGGCGCATGAAATGATAGGATAAAGATGGGTTAACTGAATAAACACACATGTTACTGACTAGATTAGGCATGGTGGTATTTTAAAAGGGGACACGTCTCTCCTTTATACCGCCATGCTTTTTTATTCGGCAATGTTTCATACTAATGCATGAAGAAAGTCAATCATCGAAAGGGAGTGCAGCAACATGTTTAAAAATTTATTTAAAAAAAGCGATTCCAATACGGAGATTTACACACCGGTTAATGGGGAAATTGTTCAGCTTGAGGAGGTGCCTGATCCGGTCTTCAGTCAAAAGATGATGGGGGATGGCCTTGCTGTCAATCCGTCAGAAGGAAAAATTTATTCACCGGTTGACGGGGAAGTCGTCCAAATTCCGGAGACGAAGCATGCGATTGGGCTGCGCGCTAAAGATGGCACCGAGGTGCTTGTGCACATCGGGCTTGAGACAGTTTCGCTGGAAGGGAAAGGTTTTACCACTTCCGTCAGTACAGGTGACAACGTGTCTATCGGTCAGCCACTGATGGAATTTGACCTGGCATATATCCGGGAGAATGCTTCAAGTGATATGACACCAATTGTTATTACAAACGCACAGGAAACCGGAAAACAATACACGATGACAGATGAAAAAGAAGGCAAGGCAGGCGAAACCGTGATCATTACCGTGTCGGATAAATGATCTCTGGTGTGAAAGGAGTGCTTTCTGATGAAGATCAGGAAGATATTGAATAATAATGCTGTCATTGTGATGGATGACGGGGAAGAGAAGATAGCGATCGGCTCGGGACTCGGTTTTGACAGGCAAAAAAATGACGTGATTAACCCGCGAATGATTGAGAAATTATTCGTCTTAAAGGAAAACGAAAAACTGCAGCAACTTCTGCTCCGGATCCCGGAAGAACATTTTACCTTGTCCGAGGAAATTATCACGCATGCCGAGGAGCAGCTGAATATTGAGCTGAATGAACACATTCGGGTACAGCTGGCCGACCATATATCGTTTGCCATTGAACGTGAACAAAACGGCATTCAGCTGAAAAATGCGCTGCTGCGTGAGATTAAAGTGTTGTACCGGCAGGAGTTTGAGATCGGATTGTGGGCCATCGAACGCATCAAAAATGTAATCGGGATTGAAATGCCTCTGGACGAAGCGGCATTTATCGCACTGTATGTTCACACGATGAAAGTTCAAGGAGGTGATATCCACGAAACGGTCCGGCAAACGACAATGGTGCAGACGATGGTGAAGCGAATCAGAGAATATCTGAACATTAGAATTGATGAGGCAGATATCTCCTATGAACGGCTGGTCACCCATCTTCAGTTTGCCTTAACACGGGCAAAGCATCAAAACAGTCATGTCATGGATAAAGATATGTTTGAAATGATCAAGCAAAAATACGATGTTTCTTACCAATGCGCCAGGCAGCTGGCGGAAGAAGCATCAAGATCATACGGCATTCACTTGCCAGAGGAAGAACTGGGGTACATTACACTTCATATTGAGCGGTTAAGAACACACTGATGAGCAGAATTAGGATTTATTTTGAAAACGGTTTAATAATCTTGCCTGTATGAAGGAAATGGCTCCCGAAAATATTATCAATTTGGAGGGAAACACAATGATGAAATATTTGCAGAATCTCGGCCGCTCTCTGATGCTGCCGGTTGCGGTATTGCCGGCTGCGGCGATTCTGGTTGGTGTAAGTAAATATATTGAGAAGATCGATGGCGCAGCTGCGGGGACGGTTTCGACGTTTCTGAATAGTGGCGGCTTGGCAATTCTTGATAATCTTGGCGTTCTCTTTGCTGTGGGTGTAGCTATTGGGATGTCAAGAGAGCAGGATGGTGCGGCCGGCTTAAGTGGTCTCGTGTCCTGGTTGGTTGCGACCACTGTTCTCAATATCAGCGGAGTTGCTGGACTCCAGGGTATCGAGGAAAATGCGGTGAATGATGCTTTTGGAAATATTGAAAACGTGTTTATCGGTATACTTTCCGGTATTGTTGCGTCGATTATGTATAACCGGTTCAGTCATGTGCGATTACCGGATGCACTTGCTTTTTTCAGCGGAAAACGCCTCGTGCCAATTATGAGTGCAGCTTCCATGATGGTTGTATCCGCGGTACTGTTCTTCGTATGGCCATTTGTCTATAATGCGTTGGTTTCGTTTGGTGAAGCGATTATTAGTCTGGATGCTGTTGGGGCAGGTATATACGGCTTCTTCAACCGGCTGCTCATTCCAACCGGTCTCCATCATGCGTTGAACTCGGTTTTCTGGTTTGATGTTGCGGGAATCGATGACATCGCAAACTTCTGGGCCAGTGAAGGTGAAAAAGGTGTAACAGGCCGCTACTTGGCTGGCTTTTTCCCGATTATGATGTTCGGTCTGCCGGCAGCTGCTCTGGCGATGTATCATACATCTAAAACAAAACGTAAGAAGCAGGCTGCATCCCTGTTGATGGCAGCCGCCTTCGCGTCATTCTTTACCGGTGTAACAGAAGCACTTGAATTCTCATTCATGTTCGTCGCACCTGTACTGTATGTTGTTCACGCCGCATTGACAGGGCTGTCACTCGCGGTTGCAGCCATGTTTGAATGGACTGCCGGTTTTAGTTTCAGTGCCGGTCTGGTTGACTATACCTTGAGTCTGGGTGTGCCGATTGCCAATCAGCCGCTGATGCTGATTCTGCAGGGCCTGGTATTTGCGGTTCTTTACTATTTCTTGTTCCGCTTTTTGATTGTGAAACTTAATTTGAATACACCAGGACGGGAAGAAGATGAACCAGGAGAAGGCGAAGTTGATGAGAGCTACAATGTTGAGGAAGGGACACTCGCTTCTGAAAAAGATGAAACAGCTGTGATGGCTGAGGAGATTTATCAAGGTCTTGGCGGTGACGAAAACGTTCGGACAGTTGATAATTGTGTATCCCGTCTGAGACTGGAAGTAGAAGATATGGATAAAGTTGATCAGGATAAAATTAAAGCAACCGGTGTACCAGGTGTCAATGTCGTTGGCAAGCATAATATCCAAGTTGTCGTCGGCACACAGGTGCAGTTTGTTGCTGATGAAATCCGGAAAATACGGAAAAAAGACGAATAAGGAAATGGAAGGGCGAACAGCGCTGTGGTGCTGTTCGCTTTTTGACGTTTGTTGTGGGCAGGGGTTCGCTGATAACGAACGAAAGCTGCTGATACCTTTTAAGAAACAACAGAGCTATGCCTCATTCAATTGGAAGGTGAATCGGCTTTCATTATCAAATTCACCTTTATAAAACCGCCGCTCAACGAATGCCACCCGGTTATTCCGATCAACCAGTAGAACGGTCGAGCAGCGGGTTCCATATTCTGGGGTTTTGATGAATAAGGGAGACAGTTTCCGCTCGAAATCCAGACCGACCCCCGTGTCTGGCAGTCGCTCATCCGGTGCTTCTTCGACATCGGAAATAATATCAAAAAGCGGATCAGTCTTAATTATCATATTTTGCCTGAGGTATGCCGCAAGCCTCTCTTTACCTTTTACGACTTTTGGCCATGGGGAGTTGAGAAATTCATTGCTTAACCCGTGGATGCCCTGGGAAATATGTGACATATCATCTTTTATATTGCTGTAATAATATAATTGCTCCGGGGTTCCGGCAATAAAATTAAATCCGGCATATGTATCCTTTTCATTTTGCAGCTTGGTGAAAAAATCGGCTGCAGGCATACTGCTTTCCAGAAAATCCTTAACAATATGTCCGCGTGATTTTTTGTTGTGCTGGTCTTCATTCGGATCACGGTAGTTGGTCAATGCTGCAATCCTGCCATATTTCGTAATCCCCAGCCAGGTGCCCATTCCAACCAGGTCCCTTCCCGCCAGGATATCAGGATTGTCATCCCAGAACTGAGTGGGAGCGGTCGGACGTTTATAAAATTCGTCTCGGTTAGCAGCGATGATTAATTTGTAATTCGGGTGATTCTGAAATTGAAAATTGATCAGACACATGGTGAACAGTCCTTTTTCTCTCATTATATCCTGCAGACAGTGCGATTCCAAGTAGATGATTTGTACTGAAGGAGCGGTCTATGGAGTAGATATCGGCAGAAGAGGGATGATATCAACAGAAGAGCAAAATTATCGACAGAAGAGGGATGATATCAACAGAAGAACAAAATTATCGACAGAAGAAAGGGAATATCAACAGAAAAATAAAAATATCAGCAGATGGCTGGGAATGTCATACGTAAAAAAGCAGAATTCCATAAATAAAGGTAATCGGCGGGGTGCCGATTACCACTAATTAACTATTTACTTATAAATATCTTAATTGTGTAAGTGGTTGACGCGTTCCCCGAAATTATCTGAATCATCTGCGGCGTCATTGTTCATTTTTAATTTCGTGTTTGCGGTAACAACGATTTTTCCGGAATTAATTTCTTTAGCATACTTTGTTGCTTGTTGAGGTGTCAGCCCTTTGTCGCGCAGTTTGTCATGGATGTTGGTTGTTTCCTCTACACCATTGAAAATCACTTTGGAGACTTTGTCCATGAATGAACTTTCACGGTTCTTGGACGTTTCTGTGCTTGTAATGCTCACGTCCGTTTTGTCATTAATTTCATCGGCATATTTGCCATGCGAAAAAATGGTAATGGTTGCATTACTGTAGCCTTCCAACTCCATTACGTCGACCGTTTTCACTGCTTCTGCAACTGATGAAAATGGACCATAAACTTCTTCTGCCAATTGCAGCACCTCCATTCTGAAAAGTGTGTATAGCGTTCTCTTCCCGCGTGGGGTCGATTTGAAACATAAAATTCAGCAGTTATTTAATAAGACTTTACAGAATGATATTTCATAAACGGATGATTTATGCTAGACTGAATGAATATGTCTTAAGAAAAAATAGTCCCCCCTTAATTTTGCGGGGCTATTTTTTATCTAATAGAAAGAAGGATTATTGATGTCGGAGAATCAGGAAAATCAACAATCATTAAGTCAAGCTAAACGAACAACGCTTATGCTCGTATTAATATCAGGGGCATTTTCAGCTATATTAAATCAAACGTTATTGGCCACCGCGCTTCCGAAAATTATGGCGGATATGAATCTTGGGGAAAGTACGGCTCAATGGCTGACATCCATTTTCATGCTCGTCAATGGGATCATGATACCGATAACAGCTTTACTGATTAACCGTTTCACCACCAGGGGGCTGTTCCTCACAGCGATGGGCCTGTTTGGGGCAGGGACCATTATATGTGCTTTCGCGCCAAATTTTCCGCTGCTGATGGTGGGGAGAATCGTCCAGGCTTCCGGCGCAGGTATTATCATGCCACTGATGCAGACGATCTTGATGCTTGTTTATCCATTAGAAAAACGCGGATCTGCCATGGGCATGTTTGGCCTGGTCATTGCCTTTGCTCCGGCAATTGGGCCGACATTATCCGGCTATCTGGTTGAGCATTTCCCTTGGAGAAGCTTGTTTTATGTCGTCTTTCCCATCATCGTCATCGATGTCGTCATTGCATACTTTTTGCTGCGGAATGTTACCGAGCGAACGTTCCCGAAAGTGGATGTGCCGTCCATCATTTTGTCGACATTCGGTTTTGGCGGTCTGCTGTTCGGATTTAGCGTCGCCGGTTCGGCTGCGAACGGATGGGGCAGCCCTCAAGTGATGATATCCATGGTTGTAGGTGCTGTGTCGCTGACGTTCTTCATTTTCAGACAGCTGAGACTCCCCCAACCGATTCTGGAATTCCGGATTTTCAAGTATAAAATGTTTACCCTGGCGACAGTGCTGGGAATGGTTGTATTTATCGCTATGATTGGCGCAGCAACCGTTTTACCTATCCTGATGCAGAACTACCTTGGCTTCAGTGCGCTAGAATCAGGACTGGCACTGATGCCTGGTGCAGCCATCATGGGGATAATGAGTCCGATAACTGGCAGATTATTTGATAGGTTCGGTGCTAAATACCTGGCGATTATCGGTCTGACGATTGTTACCGTGACAACGTTTATGCTGGCTGTATTGACGACTGAAACAACATTTGCCTATATTGCGACGGTAAATGCTGTCCGGATGTTTGGGGTGGCTATGGTCATGATGCCGATCACGACAGCCGGTTTGAATGAATTACCGAACAAGATGATGCCGCATGGCACGGCGATGAACAATACCATGCGCCAGGTAGCTGGGGCAGTCGGTACGGCATTGCTTGTAACGGTTATGTCCAATGCTGCTATTCCGGAAGAAGGAAGACAGGGCTTGGTACACGGCTCAAACGTGTCATTTGTTGTCGCAGGGGTTATTGCAGTTATTGGCATCGTTCTGGCCTTTTTCGTAAAAAATCCAAGGCATCATAACAGAAATGCTGTATAGCATATAATAGAGGAAGGCTTTCGTCAGTTCGGCTGGCGTGGCCTCCTTTTTCTGTCATAGGTTGGATTGTTTGTTTTATAGGCTCTCTTTGTAAATCTTGCTGCTCTTAAATGCCGCATTTTAAGGGTTTTGTATCAAAAACAACACCCGTTTAGAAAAATCTTTAATAGTAAAGCAACAGATATGAAAAAACTTGAAACAAAGCGAATCATTTTTCCGTATTACAATTTGGAATGGGGGAAGAAGGATGCAATTTGTGTCGATCGACTTTGAAACGGCGAATGAAAAGCGCAGCAGTCCGTGTGCGATTGGGATTGCTGTTGTGGATGGAATTGAGATTGTTGATGAGTATTACAGTCTGATTAATCCGTTAACCCATTTTAGTTCGTTTAACACCCGAATCCACGGTATTACGGCAGGCGATGTGGCAGATGCCCCGACGTTTGCAGAACTGTGGCCGACATTAGACAGTTATTTATCGAATCACCTGGCTGTGGCACACAATGCCAGTTTTGATATGAGTGTTATCCGGCACACGCTGGATCAGTTTAATCTTACATACCCGGAAATGGATTACCTATGTACTGCAAATATTTCAAGAAGTGTATGGCCGGAACTTCCAAATCATAAGTTGAACACGCTTGCTTCCCGCCACGGCATTCAGTTTGAACACCACCATGCGCTGGAGGATGCCAGAGTCGCTGCGAATATTTTAATCGAGGCTTTAAAGACATATGATACGGAAGAGATGGATATATTTCTAAGGAAGTGCGGTATGTCAAAAGGCAGAATCTATGAACGGGGGTACCGTCCGCCGAAAGGGAAAAAACGTGCCAAACGGAGCACAAAA